>JAJZNY010000366.1 GCA_021852245.1 Planctomycetota bacterium
CATGTGAACATTGCCCAAGGCGAGCAGGTCGGAGAGTTTCGCTCGCGGCTGGTAAGGTTTGATGAGGACATTGTCGAGTTTTTTATCCTGCACGTAGGCTTTGAGTTCTTCGGCCCGCTTTCCCCCGCCGACAAACACAAATCGGATATCCGGATGGTCGTGCAGCATTTCGGCCGCAAGATAAAGCGTTTTGGCATCGTGGCCGATGCCAAGATTGCCGGAGTACATGACCACGAATTTGCCTTCAAGCTGCCATTCTTTCCGATAAGTGCTCTGTTCCGGGGATTTGACCTGTGTTTCTTCCGCCACATTCCAGACGGGAATCACAGCACAGCGCTGCGCCGGCGCCCCTTTGGCCATGACCAGATTTTCCATGCAGCGGCCGAGCAGAACATTGCAGTCCGCATGCCGCAGGGTGAAATTATTAACCGCGCCAAGAGCCTTGGCCAGCAGTGAATCGCCCCGCATCATGCCGCAGGCGATGGGCGTATCGGGGTAGAGATCCATCACCCAGTAAACAAATTTCGTGCCGCGCAGCAGCTTGCGGAGATAGCCGACCGTCGCAATGAACGGGGGAGTTGTCAACGCGATGATGACATCGGCACGAGGCAATGTGATGACGCGCAGAAGGGCCAGAACATAAAAGAGGCCGAAATCAATAAGGCGAAGGGCAATCGATTTTTTACCAAATAAACTCAGCCCCACGCGGTGGATATCGATCCCCTCGACGGTCTCGCGACTCGGGAGTTTGGCACCGGCTTCGCCGTAGAGGCTGCGAGAGGTAACGACGGTTACCTGATGCCCCTGTCGGCTGAGATAACGGCAAAGATCAAAGCTGTGTTGGGCGGTGGAGGCCAGATCGGGATAAAACGTCTGATTCACCAGAATGATTTTCAAGGTCGTCGCTTCCATCGTGCCACCGGCCGCCTGCGCCGCCGCCGACACTCTGGCGCACAGCGCCCGACCGACCGGGCCCTGCGTAGATTATCGGCGAAAATCACCAATTGCTCCACGCCGAAAACCTCCGACAGGCGGACGCCACCGATTCCTGCCACCCGCAAGGCACAGGGACCCCCGGTGTGGTAGCAAGTCGCAAACAGGATCGGGATGCAATGTAGCGGAGTTAAGGTGGCATAACGGAGATATCATGGCTCGCTGAAATTGTTTCTCCTTTGGTTCAAGTGTTTGCGAACATAGCTGAAATTTCGAGGGCCCGCCATTGTTCGGTCGTGGGCTATCGCCACCCCACCTTACGGTTTCGGCCGAGGCTCGCCTGTCGGTCGGTCATTGCCCGCATGGCGGGAAATTCGGTGCGTTACGTGGTGCGTACGATTAATTTCTCGGGGCAGCGGAGCACCAGTCCGGGCCGCCAACGAAGCGACTTTTGAGCAAGCGCCGCATGGGGAAATCGGTGAAAAAATTCGGTCAACGCCATCTGGGCTTCGAGTTTGGCCAACATGGCTCCCAGGCAGTAGTGAATGCCGAAACCGAAGGCGATGTGGCGGTTTTCTGTGCGCTCCACGTTAAAGCGCTCCGGCTCGTCGAATACCGACGGGTCCCGGTTGGCCGCCCCGATCCCCGCCAGCACGAGGTCTCCGCGATAAATGGTACAGCCGTTCAACGTGACATCCGTCATGGCGACGCGGCCCGTCCACTGCACGGGGCTTTCAAACCGCAGAATCTCCTCCACGGCGCCCGCCATCGATTTTTCATCTCTCAGAGCGGCGGCCCGCTGATCCGGATGGTGCAACAGCAATAATATTCCATTGGTGATCAGACTGGTGGTGGTTTCATGCCCGGCCATCAGCAGCAGCATGCAGTTGGCGATGAATTCCTCCTGCGGCAGTTCCGCGGCATCGCCGTCCAGAAGTGCCCCGAGCATCCCCTCCTTCGGGTTATCAGAGAGCTTCTGCTGCAGATAATCGCTGAATTCGGCGTAGGCGGCGTCGGCGCGAGTCAGATCGTCCAGCGAAGAGTGAATTCCGATGGCCGGTACCATGCGGTCCGACCATGCCGCCAATTTGGGTGCATCGTCCTGCGGCAATCCCATCATGCCGGTGATGACCATCGTGGGAAGCGGCCCGGAAAATTCTTCGATGACATCAAACCGCTCCATTGCGGCCATGCGATCGAGCAATTGATGAATCGTCATCACCAGGCGACTGCGGATGAGTTCCATGGACACAGAGTTAAATACCCGCATGAATGCCGAGCGAATCCGTGTATGGCGCGGGGGATCGGCAAAGAGCATCATGGCCGGCAGACCACGGTGACTTTCCGGTGCTCCAAGCTGACGGCGCACGGCGGCGGGAAATCCGTCGGAGATGAACGGAGCCCGGCCGAAACGAGCGTCCCTGATAATCGACTGCACATCTTTGTAATTCACCGCGACAAACGCCGGCAGCAGCGGATCAAGTGCAAAAGGCCTTTCCCGCCGCAGATAACCATACATGCGGAACGGATCGGTGCGATAGCCAGGGTGCAGCAGGCTTTTCCGGGCCAGAATTTTCCATGGGATACCGGCCAGTGAGGCGGTGGTCTTAAATGACGGAATCCGCGGCATCACCGGGCGAAACACGCTGGCCGCCTCCAGCCCCAGCGCCCAACGGCGACGCAGATTGGATTCGCGTTGCCATTTTCGCCAGCACGCCTTAAGCCGCGCCGGCGTCAGGCCATGATCGCGCATCAATTGGCCGACGGGCAGATCGCTTGCCGCGAGAGCCATCAGCAGATGCGAGGTGGAAATGTACGACCGCCCGAGCGATTCGGAGAGCAAACGGGCCTGAACCAGCAATTGCATCAGCGCTGCGGAATAATAAATGTCGTCGGCAGAACGCGCCTCACTCCGGGCAAATTCCGCCACCCGGTCCTGCAACGCCTTTATATCCGCCCCACTCCGCTTTAGCAGGTATTGGGCACCGCTGCGGGATGATCGGAGCAGGGCAAGCAGGAGATGATGAGGTTCGACACCGGATTGCCCATCGGCATATTGGATGGCATCCTGCAAGACCAGGCGCGTCCGCGGAGGGAGCCATTCCCATAGCGGGGAAACGGATTGAAGATGCGTCGCTTTGGCCGTTTCACTTGCCGACATGAGATGGATTCACCGCCCTGTGAGAAATAAACGTCCTCTGCATCCACGGCCCCCAATGGCGTTCCCCGTGGCCTGATGGTAGCAAGGCGGCAGGAGAATTTCTCGCCCGATCGGGTGCACCGTGGCAGACGGTGCCGCCAGCCGCTTTTCGCCGTGCCCCGCCGGGGCAAAGCGTCGCAGGTTTTATTCACCTTGCAGCTTAAAAATGGCGACGGGCTTGGGCTTGGGACGCTCTGGCGGCCGAAACGCCGTTTCAAAATCAAAAACATCGTTGAAATCGTCGAGCGAGTCGGTCGGCGTCTTGTGCAAAACGCCATGCGCGATCATCGCGTAGACAATACGGCCGAAATCTCGGGTGCAATGTACACCCCAATGGGCCAGTACGGCCGGCGCCAGATGTCCGTAGCGTTTGATGGCGTAGGCTTTCAGCCCATGGG
>JAJZNY010000443.1 GCA_021852245.1 Planctomycetota bacterium
TGGCGTCCGCAAAACCGATGAGGGTTGTAATCCCCCGGCTGTGACGGGCAATATACTTCACCGCTTCGTACATGTGCAGCAACACTGCGGGTTTAAGCAGCAGATCTCGCGGTGGATAGCCAAGTACCGAGAGTTCGGGCGTGATAACCAAGTGAGCCCCACGATCGCGAGCTTCGGAAATTGACTTACAGATTTTTTCCGCGTTGCCGACGATATCACCTACGGTCGGATTGATTTGTGCCATGGCGATACGCATTCACTTCTCCTGTAAGGGTATTTTAGGTGAATTGCGGCGCCATTGCTCGGCGCCCCTCCGACCGAGCTGGCTATTGACTCACGCACAGCAACCGAACAGCCCCAATATGCCCACCAAAACCCTGTGCCAATGTCAGACTTGCCGATTCCCGTGGAAGCGAATCCCCCATAAGAGTCATCTGATGCTGGTGACACATCGCCGACAAAACCAAGCCCACCAGCCCGGAAGCCCCCAGGGAGTGGCCCAGGAATCGCTTGTGGGAAAAGACATACTGCGGCTTGATCTCGGCAATCGCAGATAATTCGTATGCGTCGTGCCGGGTACCGGTTGCATGGGCATGGACAAAATCGATCGACGTGCCCGCAGCCAGATGCCTGATCCCTTTCCGAAGTGATCTCGCTGCGGGGTCGGTTGCCAGTAAATCCGTTCCATCCCCCCCAAGCCAAGTCTTCTCAAGCCTGATAACCCCCGACTCAGCCCTTTCGAGTATGACCGCCGCCGCCGCTTCGGTGATAAAAAATCCCTTTCCGGCCGGATCAAACGGCCGACATTCGCAGCGCCCACGCTCATCACGCGGCGCCAGAATTCCCAGACGCGCAAAGCTGGAATCGAAAAGCGGATGGATGGATGAATCGGCGGCAACGACAATGGCCCGCCGATGCTGCCCCGCTTGCACCACCTGATGCGCCCGATGTACTGCCGCCAGCGATCCCGCACAGGCGGCAACGGATGTATGGGCGATGTCCGTTGTACCGAGAAGCCGTTGCAGATAGCTGCACACGGCACCAGGGCCGAGTGCAATCTGTTCGGCAGCTATCGGGTCGATATTGATTGGATTTTTCAGTGCGCTAAGCAAAGTCAAAATGGGGCCCTTGCTCGTCGCGACAAACAATGCGTCGTCGCTTGAGAGTCGAGGTTGATCGGTCTGTGCAAGTGCGTCGGCGGCTGCAAGCAGAGCGATCTTGATCACGCGATCAAAATCTTGTACTTCCGAAATCTCAGGAAAGCGGTCTTTGATCGCCTCTTCAACGCCGGGAATCAACAGGCTTCGGTTTAAGGTCGCTCCGTCGAGAGCCATTTTTCGCCAGTTGTCTTCCGGTGTATTTCCAAGAGGCGTAAGCAGCGCACATGCCGTCAGCTGTGAGGAAGCGTCGGTATTGTCGATCCGGACATCGGGCGCCACGACCTTATCCGAAATCAAGCTGCGAATCCGTTCAATGAACATGCATATTCGCCGCCGACGAGAGACTTAGCCGATGCCGAATGGGCGGTTGCGGACGGGCATGAAATGTCGTTGGCAGGGATATCGGAACCAAGCCAACGGCGGATCGGATTTTCACATCTCAGGTGGAATCTGCACCGCAAGAGCTGCGCCAAATATGCCGCCACCATTTGCTGAAAGCTCAACTCCATGCCGTTGCGGACCCTCGATTACTAGAAAGGATTTTCAGGTTTTCAACGCCCCAGCGGCCTTTTCGGCGTCCAGTTCATATTCTGCTTCATGATAGATGGGGATTTGATACCGACCGGTATGTGTCACTCGTGCAATACGCGGATGATCACTGGACGGCTTTACCGGGCCGTCAGAATAACTTTGCCAACTGAGTCCTAAATCGCGAACCATCTGATGATCCGTCTCAGGACTTCGACCGTACGTGGTAAGGTAATTTCCGATCATGGTGCTGTCGGCACCTGCGAAAAATATCCAGCTCTGCAAATCACGCAGACACACCTCACGTCCGCCAGCCACTTTCAGTTCCACCGTCGGATTAATAAACCGGCAGATGCTGATGATTTTCAGACATTCCATCGGAGGAAGTTTGGGTTGATTCTCCAGAGGCGTACCGGCAATCGCGTTGAGAAAATTCACCGGCATCACATCGACGCCGATATCCCGGAGTGTGAAGACCATATCGAAGCGGTCGTCCCAGGTTTCGCCCATGCCAAAGATACCGCCGGAACATAGCGAAAGCCCCGCCGCTTTGGCGTTTTGCAGTGTTTTAATACGCTCAGAATACGGGTGCGTCGAGACGATCTGCGGATAGAATCGTTCACTGGTTTCAAGGTTATGATTTACGCGGCGCACGCCGGATTGGTGCAGGAACTCCGCTGTCTGCGGGGTCAGGGCCCCGAGCGTTGCACAGGCACGGGTCTTGCCTTCGGACGCGATTTTGCCCAGCAGTGGACCAAGCCAGCTTTCCATTTCCGCCCGTGTCGGTCCGCGGCCGCTGTTGACAATACCAAAACTGTCGGCCCCGACGCGGTGGGCATGCTCGGCGGAATCGATGATCTGCTCGTCGGTGAGGAACGACTGCCCCTGAACGGCGGTTTGATAATGTGACGACTGGGCGCAGAATTTGCAATCCTCTGAACACCCGCCGACCTTGGCGGCAACAATCGCACAGAACCGCACATCGCGCCCCTTGAATCGGATGCGGATTTTATTGGCCCAATAAAACAAGTCGTAAATATCATCACCGCCGACGGCCTGCAGTTCGCGTGCCTCCCGGCGCGTTATTAATTCGCCGCCAAGCACTCTTTGGGCTATCTCTGAAACCGATTCAAGCACGTTTCTTTTTCCTTTTACTCATGCAATCGCCAAAGGCCAGGTCCAGCGACATGGTCATCACGGTTGATGAGGTCTATGCAGGCTTGGATTGAGGTTAAATGCGTTGATAAGATCGATGCGCCGTCCGTCGAGGCGATACATCAGCAGAAGCCCGTCGCGGCAATCCACAATATTGAGCACGTCCGCCTGTCCGACCATCGATGACGATGTAATGAGCTGGAAATCAGTCGACGAATCCAATACATCGGCCCGCGATGTTTTCGGTGCGACTCCGAGCGCCAGCAGACAGGCCAATATGATGGCGGTGGTGGTCAATAAAGCTATGAACAAGTTTGCCTTTTTCATGATATTCCTTTCGATTCTGATGCGTAAGCACAAGGGTACAAGTCGATGAAAGTCCACGCCGTAACATCAACGGAGATGGGCTTTCACGCGCGCAATATCGTTTTTGACACTACGTGTAAAAGCAAATTGAGCCATGTTGGGCGCGTTACCAGGAGTTTCAAGCGCCGTGAGCAAACCATTATCAGAGTTATAGAACCAGAGAACCATATTATTACCGGAGCGCCCCGCGACGGTGAGCGGTCGGACTCCCTGCAGGTTGACAGCTGCGCGGGCGGCTGGGGTGCCGAACTGCGCGCGTGCAACAAGGCCACCGATAAGAACGGCATTGACCAGAACCAAGCCAACAATGAGCCACGACT
>JAJZNY010000195.1 GCA_021852245.1 Planctomycetota bacterium
TGGCGTCCGCAAAACCGATGAGGGTTGTAATCCCCCGGCTGTGACGGGCAATATACTTCACCGCTTCGTACATGTGCAGCAACACTGCGGGTTTAAGCAGCAGATCTCGCGGTGGATAGCCAAGTACGGAGAGTTCCGGAGTGATGACCAATTGAGCCCCGCGATCGCGAGCTTCGGAAATTGACTTACAGATTTTTTCCGCGTTGCCGACGATATCACCTACGGTCGGATTGATTTGTGCCATGGCGATACGCATTCACATCTCCTGTCATGGTATTTTAGGTGAATTGCCGCGGTATTGCCTGGCGCCGGTCCGACCGAGCTGGCTATTGATTCACGCAATGCAACCGAACAGCCCCAATATGCCCGCCAAAACCCTGTGCCAATGTCAGACTTGCCGATTCCCGCGGAAGCGAATCCCCCATTAGAGTCATCTGATGCCGGTGACACATCGCCGACAAAACCAAGCCCACCAGCCCGGAGGCCCCCAACGAGTGCCCCAAAAATCGCTTATGGGAAAAGACATACCGCGGCTTGATCTCGGCAATCGCAGATAATTCGTATGCGTCGTGTCGGGTACCGGTTGCATGGGCATGGACAAAATCGATCGACGTGCCCGCAGCTAGATACCTGATCCCGTTCCGAAGCGATCTCGCAGCGGGGTCGGTTGCCAGTAAATCCGTTCCATCCCCCCCAAGCCAAGTCTTCTCAAGCCTAATAACCCCCGACTCAGCCCTTTCGAGTATGACCGCCGCTGCCGCTTCAGTGATAAAAAATCCCTTTCCGGCCGGATCAAACGGCCGACATTCGCAGAGTCCTCGCTCATCACGGGGAGCCAGAATTCCGAGACGCGCAAAGCTGGAATCGAAAAGCGGATGGATGGATGAATCGGCGGCAACGACGATGGCCCGCCGATTTCGGCCCGCATGCACTGCCTGATGCGCCCGATGTACCGCCGCCAGTGATCCCGCACAGGCGGCAATGGATGTATGGGTGATGTCCGTTGTACCGAGAAGCCGTTGCAGATAGCTGCACACGGCACCAGGGCCGAGTGCAATCTGTTCGGCAGCTATCGGCCCGATGTTCATTGGATTTTTCAGTGCGCTCAGTAACGTCAAAACAGGGCCTTTACTGGTAGCGACGAACAATGCGTCGTCGCTGGAGAGTCGAGGTTGATCGGTCTGTGCGAGTGCATCGGCGGCTGCAAGCAGAGCGATCTTGATCACGCGATCAAAATCCTGTACTTCCGGACTCTCAGGAAAGCGGTCCTTGATCGCCTCTTCAACGTTGGGAATCAGTAGACTTCGGTTTAAGGTCGCTCCGTCGAGAGCCATTTTTCGCCAGTTATCTTCCGGTGTATTTCCAAGAGGCGTAAGCAGCGCAGATGCCGTCAGCTCTAAGGAGGCATCGGCCATGTCGATATGGGCATCGGGCACCATGACCCTATCCACAATCACGCTGCGAACCCGTTCAATGAATAAGCATATTTGCAGCTGACAAGCTTCGCCGATACGGAATGGACGGTTGCGGACGGGCACGAAATGTCGTTTGCAGGGATACTGGAATTAAGCCAACGGGGTATAGGATTTTCATGGAACAGATGGCATCTACGCCGGAGGATCTGTACCAAGTATGCCGCCGCCATCTGCTGAAAGCTCAACTCCATGCCGTTGCGAACCCTCGATGACCAGAAAGGACTTTCAGGTTTTCAGCGCCCCAGCGGCCTTTTCGGCGTCCATTTCATATTCTGCTTCATGATAGATGGGGATTTGATATCGACCGGTATGTGTCACCCGTGCAATGCGAGGTTGATCGCTGGACGGCTTTACAGGGCCGTCAGAATAGCTCTGCCAACTTAACCCCAAATCGCGAACCATCTGATGATCCGTCTCAGGACTTCGACCGTACGTGGTAAGGTAATTTCCGATCATGGTGCTGTCGGCACCTGCGAAAAATATCCAGCTCTGCAAATCGCGCAGGCAGACTTCACGTCCGCCGGCCACCTTCAGTTCCACCGTCGGATTAATAAACCGGCAGATGCTGATGATTTTCAGGCACTCCATCGGAGGTAATTTGGGCTGATTCTCCAATGGCGTACCGGCGATCGCGTTGAGGAAATTCACCGGCATCACGTCGACGCCAATATCCCGGAGTGTGAATACCATATCAAAACGATCGTCCCAGGTTTCACCCATGCCAAAGATACCGCCGGAACATAGCGAAAGCCCCGCCGCTTTGGCGTTTTGCAGAGTTTTAATACGCTCGGAATATGGGTGCGTCGAGACGATCTGCGGATAGAATCGTTCACTGGTTTCAAGGTTATGATTAACGCGGCGCACGCCCGATTGATGCAAGAACTCCGCGGTCTGCGGCGTCAGGGCTCCGAGCGTTGCACAGGCACGGGTCTTGCCTTCGGACGCGATTTTGCCCAGCAGCGGACCAAGCCAGCTTTCCATTTCCGCCCGTGTCGGCCCGCGGCCGCTGTTGACAATACCAAAACTGTCCGCCCCGACGCGGTGGGCATGCTCGGCGGAAGCGATGATCTGCTCGTCAGTGAGAAACGTCTGCCCCTGCACGGCAGTTTGATAATGAGATGACTGGGCGCAAAATTTGCAGTCCTCTGAGCACCCGCCGACCTTGGCGGCTACAATCGCACAGAACCGCACATCGCGCCCCTTGAAGCGGATGCGGATTTTATTGGCCCAGTAAAACAGATCGTAGATATCATCACCACCAACGGCTTGGAGTTCGCGTGCCTCCCGGCGAGTTATTAATTCGCCCCCAAGCACCCTGTGGGCTATCTTTGAAACCGATTCAAGCACGTTTCACATTCCCTTTATCCATGGATTGGCACCTCGTGCATTTCGCCTGCACAGTCAATTATGGCCGACTCGGCATATGCAGATTCGGATTCAAATTAAAAGCGTTAATAAGATGAATATGCCGTCCATCAAGACGATACATCAGCAGAAGCCCGTCGCGGCAATCCACAATATTGAGCACGTCCGCCTGTCCGACCATCGATGACGATGTAATGAGCTGGAAATCAGTCGACGAATCCAAAACATCGGCCCGCGATGTTTTCGGTGCGACTCCGAGCGCCAGCAGACAGGCCAAGATGATGGCGGTGGTGGTCAATAAAGCTATGAACAAGTTTGTCTTTTTCATGATATTCCTTTCAATTCTGATGCGTAAGCATGAGGATACAAGTCGATAAAGGTCCACGCCGTAACATCAACGGAGATGGGCTTTCACGCGCGCAATATCGTTTTTGACACTACGTGTAAAAGCAAATTGAGCCATGTTCGTTGCATTACCAGGAGTTTCAAGCGCCGTGAGCAAACCATTATCAGAGTTATAGAACCAGAGAACCATATTATTGCCGGAGCGCCCCGCGACAGTGAGCGGTCGGACTCCCTGCAGGTTGACAGCTGCGCGGGCGGCTGGGGTGCCGAACTGCGCGCGTGCAACAAGGCCACCGATAAGAACGGCATTGACCAGAACCAAGCCAACAATGAGCCACGACT
>JAJZNY010000347.1 GCA_021852245.1 Planctomycetota bacterium
TTGAAGGGAATTATGACGATGTGAATCGGCTCTGTTCGGAAATTGCCGACAAATACCGGTGGGCGATTGTGAATGTGAATCTGCGGCCGTTTTACACCGAGGGGGCCAAGACGTTTGGCTTTGAAATAGCGGAGCAGATGGGGTGGAAATTGCCCAAACATACGGTATGCCCCACGGCCGGGGGAACGATTCTGCCCAAGATTTACAAGGGATATCGGGAGCTCATCCATCTGGGATTGGTCGAAGATAACCAGCCTCGTATTTATTCCGCACAGGCGGCGGGATGTAATCCCGTCGTCGAGGCGATCCAGGCCGGACGGGATTTAATCAAGCCGCAGAAACCCAAAACCATCGCCAAAAGTATCGCCATCGGCAATCCTGCGGACGGGTTTTACGTGGTGCAGGCGGTTAAGGAGAGCGGCGGCTGGGGTGCTGATGCGACCGATACGGAAATTGTCGATGCGATCAAGCTGCTGGCCCGTACCGAAGGGACGTGGACGGAACCAGCGGGCGGGACGACATTGGCGGCGACGATTAAACTCATTGAGTCGGGACGGATTCCGCGGGATGAGAGTATCTGCGTCTGCATCACAGGCAACGGACTCAAAACGGTGGAGGTTGTGGTGGATCAATTGGAACCGCCGGCATCCATACCGCCGAGCCTTGATGCGTTTGATCGACTGATGGCAGGACGGGCAACGGCGGAAACATTGCCGGTTGCCGTTTGATATATTTCTTTTCAATTAACTGATCGGGAGATATTTCCATGGCGGTAAAAGTACGGATTCCGACACCTCTGCGTTCATTGACCGGAGGCGTTGATTCAATGGACGCATCGGGCACCGATGTTCAGAGCGTGCTGACGGAGGTATGTGGACGGTTTGAAGGAATGGACAAGCGGCTTTTCAAAGGGCCGGGCGAGTTGAACCGTTTCGTCAACATCTATGTGAACAATGAAGACATTCGGTTTCTGGATAATTTACAGACACCCCTTAAGGATGGCGATGATGTGAGCATCGTGCCCGCCATCGCCGGAGGATGATGGCAACATGGCAAAGGTTAACAAGCGGGTCTGGCTCACCTTCGGGAGTCGCAGTCTGGTGGAAAAGCCGATTCTCTGGCAGATGGCGAGGCAATATCCGGACGTGAGTTTTGATATACGACAGGCCAGCGTGACGGCGGAGATCGGCATCATGGCGGTGCTCTTTGAGGGTGAATCGGATGAGGTGGCCGGCGCGCTGGACTATCTGAAATCCCGCGGACTTACCGTTGAGCCGATTGAAAAAAACATGATTGAAAGCTGACGCTCTCCGGCAGCGCCCACTCGGGCGCGGCGATCCATTAACCGAATTTGATGAATTAATATAAGGTGTTCATGGCATGGCATTGTCTCAAACAGCATCGGAACTTGAAAAGGCGGATCCTTCCCTGGCGCGGTACAACCGGCAGATGCTCTGGGAACCGATCGGCATTGCGGGGCAGCGGAAGCTGCGCGAATCGCGTGTTCTCATGGTGGGATGCGGGGCGCTGGGCACCGTTCTGGCCAATACCCTCGCCCGTGCGGGCGTTGGCCACCTGACCATCGTGGATCGGGATTTTATTGAACTTAATAATCTCCAGCGGCAGGTGCTTTTCGACGAACGGGACATTGCCGATCAACTGCCCAAGGCCGAAGCCGCCAAACGGAAAATAGCGGCGATCAATTCGGCGGTAGACGTGGAGGCGGTGGTGGCCGACGTTAACCACACCAATATAGAGCAACTTGCAACCGGCAAGCATCTTCTGCTGGACGGCACGGATAACTTCGAGACGCGATTTTTAATCAATGACGTGTCGATCAAGACAGGCATCCCATGGATATACGGTGCCTGCATCAGTGCCATGGGACTGGGGATGGTGATACGGCCGGGCATTACGCCCTGCCTGCGCTGCATTTTTGAAACATCCCCCCCACCGGGAATGAATCCGACCTGCGATACTGCGGGCGTGCTGGGGCCGACGGTCAACCTGGTGGCAAGCTGGCAGGCCATGGAGGCGATCAAGTTGCTCACCGGCAACATCGACACGCTGAGCCCGTTCATGTTCAGTTTTGATATGTGGGATAACCGTTATCAGCAGCTCAAGGTGGCGAAAGCCCGCGAACTGGCGGATTGTCCAGCGTGCAAGCATGGGAATCTGGAATATTTATCCGGCAAGTTTGGTGGAAGTACCACCACGCTCTGCGGCCGAAATGCGGTACAGATATCGCAGCCGGCTGGTGGGAAGATCGATTTCGAGCATGTAGCGAAGAATCTTTCCGCCGTCGGCAAGCCGAGTTTCAACAAGTTCATGCTGAAGTGCCCGATCAGCCAGGGGCAGGGTGAAAACGCCAAGGAATATGAAATTACACTTTTCTCGGATGGAAGGGCTATTATCAAGGGGACGAACGACGCGGCCACCGCCAAGGCGATTTACGCCAAGTATGTCGGCAGTTGAAGTGCTCGTCCGTGAAACGTGTGCGGCGGAGGAGGTTTTTCATCCGCTGCGGAACAGATGCAGTTTTTATTCGAGGTATTATTTATGCTCGATGCCCTGATTCATACGATCAAGCTTACCCGCGATTCGACGCTGAAACTTGTTGCCGATTTATCCGACGATCAAATCGTGCTTCAACCTGCTGCGGGCATGAATCATCCGGCATGGGTGCTGGGACATCTGCTGATGGTGGATGGAAATTTTCTTGCTTTGGCCGGCGGGACGGCTCCGACGCTTGAAGCGAATTGGAAGGAAATTTACGGCGGCGGTTCCAAACCCGTGGCGGACAAATCCAAATACAAGCCCAAACAATGGTATCTCGACCAGATGGCAGCGGTTCGCGGCCTGATCGTCGAGCGACTCAAAGTGCTGACACCTGCGGATATGGCCAAGCCGCATCCGGACCCGGCCCGGCGCGAGCGATTCCCCACGGTCGGTCATACGATCTTCATTTATGGAACGTGGCATGAGGCGTATCACGCGGGTCAGCTTTCGGCATGGCGCCGTGTGCTCGGCCTGCCGGCGGTGTGATGCGGCCCGAGCGGTTTTCGCATCTCAGGATGCCCACCACAGATCGTGGTTTTTAATCATGGCGTTTTGACCGGCGAGCCTATCGGCGGTGAAGCGGAACAAGGGCGTCCGTCCGGCGGCGCGGTGTCCGATATCCGCAATCCGCTACAGTTTTGAGATACCAAGTTTGACGCGATATGGGTCCTCAGCCTATGCTGTTGGTGGTGTATTAGTGAGAGGCCGGCGGTAACGCTGAACGTATGCGTAATCTTGCCACTACTTTTCTGGTTCTCTTCACCCTGGTGGCGGGGAATATTCCCACGGCGCAATGTTCGATTACCGGAAAGATTGCCGTCGGCCAAGCTCGCTGCGCTGCCATGAGCATGCTTGCATCAAAACCAGTTCGGGGTGCAGCCACGCATCATTCTTCCCCAATGCGTTGCCCTATGAGCCGATCCGGGCAGATGCCCTGCCACATGACGCTGATCC
>JAJZNY010000128.1 GCA_021852245.1 Planctomycetota bacterium
ACAACTTTACATCTACGCCCAGACCAATGTCGATAAGATCGGTCAGCAGATTCAGAAATTACGCCCCAGCCTCTGCATCGTCGATTCCGTGCAGTTGATCTATCAGGATGCCAACAGCTCAGCACCCGGCAGCGTTTCGCAGCTTAAAGACTGCTGCACCAATCTGGTTTATCTGGCCAAGGCCAGCGGCACGGCGGTTTGTCTTGTCGGCCATGTGACCAAGCGGGGCATGCTGGCGGGGCCGAAATTAATTGAACATATCGTCGATACCGTCCTGTATTTTGAAGGGGATTCCTACCACGATCATCGCATTGTGCGCTGTATTAAAAATCGCTTTGGCAGCACGCTGGAGGTTGGTCTTTTCCGGATGACGGCAACGGGGTTGGAGGTGGTCGACGATGCCGCATCGCTGCTGATTCAGGCCGGCGCCGGTTCGCCGCCCGGCAGTGTGCTTACGGCGTGCCTGCAGGGAAGCCGCGTGCTGCCGGTGGAGATTCAGGCTCTCACCGCCGAGAGTGCTCTGGGAGCGGCCCGCCGCAAGGCCGCCGGGTGCGATGCCAATCGCCTCGCGATGATGATCGCGGTATTGGAAAAACATGCCGACTTCCGCCTGCTGGATAAAGATGTCTTCGTCAACGCGGTCGGTGGCATGAAGGTCACGGACCCGGCGGTGGATGCGGCCATGGCGCTGGCGATTGCGGGATCGCACATGCGGCGCGGTCTGCCAGCCGGTACGGTGGTGACCGGAGAGATCGGTCTGCTGGGAGAATTCCGCCCGGTGGCGTCCCTGGCCCAGCGGATTCATGAAGTCTGTCGCCTCGGTTACACGCGGCTGATTACCGGGCCGGTGCACAGTGCCGCCGACCGCCAGGCGGTGGAAAGTGTGAAAGGGCGGCTCGCGGTGCGGATATGCAAAAATATCGATTCCGCCCTTGCCGAGCTGACGTGATAGGATACGGTCCGATGTTGAACACGTATTAACCCTGCGGCCACTGGTGAAAATAATCCTGGCTACCGGAGGCACGGCGGGACGCGGAAGTATTCCGGCCAGCGTCCCATCGCATTATGAGTCGGTGACGGCGTGATTCCGCCAGTCCGCGACCGACGGATGGACGCTGGCAATGGCGCCGACTACTGCACGACATTTCCACAAATGAGGTTTGCTAAAACGTGGCCGACGCGAAGGTGTGGTTTGAAAAAGGGCAGGCGCAGGTGAAATTGGCAACTCGCAACAGCAAAGCAAAACAGCAAATCTGAATACAAACCGCCGTTTTGCCAAATATTTTACTTTGGACTAGAATACTGGTCTTGGATGAATTTTGGCTTTTGTATGTCAGGAATAGGAATTATGGCACGACCGAAACGGAATCATAAACTTCGCTGGGCAAGCAAATCGGCCAATAAAGGGCGTAAACCAAGCCGCGGACGCATCAAGGGGTGGAGCGTCAAAAATTACGGTATCTATTGATCTTGATTACCGGCGAGCCGGAAGGCAGTCTTTCCACTTGAAAATTCTGCCTATGCGCGGAACGGGGCGAGGCTGGGAGTCCGGGGGGTTGGGAAAGCCGTCGATCCGCGGCGGGCTGGGTAAACCCATGTATCCTTACTGCATCAGCCTGCTGGGCCGTCTCGCTGCATGATGGCAGAAGGTGCTGTGTCGGTAATCTGCAAAGCTAAAGTATAACCCCCGATTGCTGGCCGGCAATCGGGGGTTATTTTTTTCACGCGGTAGAATGTCAATCGTGTATGGATTACTTAACCTTCATCCACATCGACATTTTATGACTCCAGTACATGATTTTGGTCGGGATAAACACATGATCCTTGGCGTCGGCGGTACCGGTCACCTTCACCTTGTCGCCCACATAGGGAGCCAGCGGCTGAGGCGGCGTGGCCAGAGTCCAGGCGGTCTTACCAACGAGGATTCCGGCGGGAATGCCTGATTCCAGGCACGATTTGCCACAGGTCATACCATGCTTACGGCTGGTCATTCCCATGGCGGTGTAGCACTTCATGTCCAGCAAAGTCCCCTTGACCGTTACGGTTTTCCCGATGACCGGTACGGCACTTGCTAAAACGACGGCTCCTGCGAGTATTGTTTGCAACTTGTTCATTTGGATGCTCCTAAAAAAATCAACCTTCTCAAGGACGGATTAACCCGGGCGGCATTACGCAGCCGCCGGACAGGCCAGGAATCGACCATCTTGGCCGGGGATGGAAGATTGCCAGCCTAGTCTTCAGGCTATTGTCAAACCACATAACTATACGCAGGCAGTTTGCGGCTGGATGAGGAAACTGGCCGCCGGTGAATGGTTTGCCGTTGGGTATCTACGCCCAATAAATCCGAACCGGGCCCGGATAGCGCCGCTTAATCCGATTCGCCTCTCTCCAGGGCGCGAATCTTCTTCCTGAGGGCAATTTTCTGCACCGATGAAAATCGGTCGAGTATCAAAATTCCCTCCAGATGGTCAAATTCATGCTGCGCAATCCGCGCTGGAAAATCCACAAGACGTTTCTCCACCATTTGACCCGTAATATCCATCCCACGAATCGTTATTTCTTTGGCCCGGGTTACATTACCGCGGATATTCGGGATCGACAGGCATCCTTCTTCACCCACCTCTTCGCCCGATGGGGCGGAAAGTGATGGGTTGATCCAGACTGTCGCCTCCTCCGCCTTGCCCGATTCCGACATGACAAAAATACGAAGTCCCAAACCCACCTGCGGCCCGGCCAAGCCAACCCCCTTGCTCTCCTCCATCACTTTTTTCATTTTTTCGGCTACCGCAACCAACCAAGGATCAATCGTCTGAACCGCCCGTGCGGGCTGCGAGAGAATTTCGCTCGGCCATATGACCACTTCAAGTGCCTCGGGACTCGGCCGTTCGGGTTCACGTGGGCGAACCGGCGATTCAGCCACCCGACTGCTTTTCTTGGTTTTCCCGCCACGACGGATTTTGCTCGGCATGCGATCCTCTGAAAATAACACCGATAAATATGATATCCGTCCCAATGCGTCTCGACAAAGCGTGTTTATATTCTAGACCTTGGAAGGCTGCTGCTTCCGGCGCACCTTTTTCCACCAACGGCCAAGGCTGCCCTGCGTTGCCAATGACTCAAAATAAGCCGCCTGTTCACCCGCGTTCATCGGAGCGATTTGCTTGTAGATACCGCACAATATGCTCGAAGTTCCATGAGACAATGGCGTCCGCCCGCGCTGCCGACAAAATTCATTACCTAAGACTGCGACGGCCCCGATGGCGGAGTGCGTGCTCATTTACCCGGCACAGTTTTTTGAAATTTGTTTGCATTTAGTGGGGGTGAGAAGTAGACTCGACTTTTTGGGCCATTGTTTTGCCCGTGAACGGTTACCCCGCACTTAATGGAGTCATTGTTATGCGATGGAGACCCCTCGGCCACCCAACCATTAGAACTGGTCTGATTGCCTTAACTCTGATGCTCCTGCTTTGGTGTGCGGCGGGTACTCCGAGCGTAGTTGCCGTA
>JAJZNY010000127.1 GCA_021852245.1 Planctomycetota bacterium
AAAAGGCAAGTCAAGCGAAAAACAGAAATACCGCAATATTTTAGTGGCTACACGTAAATGCCAAAAATCGACATTAACTCATTGTCATACAACGACTTACGTCAAAATCGCCTCTGGAACATCCGTTTCAGCATCACGCAATCCGACTCAGTGCGAAAAAAAAGCGTGCACCGGGACCGTGCACGCTTCATATCTTTGACGGCAGCTTAAGCCAAACGATTACAGCGGTCGAGCAATGGTCTGCGATCGCAGATAGTCGTTGAATGTTTCGGGGCTGTTGACGCCTCCGCCCATTCCACTGAGATTCACACCACCATAGGGGAGCCCGTACGCGAATACATTATGGGCGTTGATCCAGCTATTTCCGGCCACCATCCGTTCGGCGACTCGATGGGCTCGCTTGAGATCGCTGCTCCAAACACTGTTGGCCAACCCGTAGGAAAGACTGTTGACCTCTTTGACCGCACTTTCCTCATCCTTAAACTTCAGCACGTAGGCGGTCGGGCCAAATATTTCTTCCCGGCAGCATATGTTGTCGCTCGGCCCGGCAAGCAGGCTCGGCGTGACGTAAAAGCCCCCCTCATGTCCGGTCACCTTCAGAGTTTGTGGCTCCAGAAGTAAAGTCGCACCCTGTTTGGTGCCGTTTTCGATGTAATGGGTGACGCGGTCAAGTTGCACACGGCTGACCAGCGGTCCCATTTGCGTGTTTCGATCCAGAGCCGGACCAACCCGTATCGCTTTGAGCTTTTCCCTGGTTTTGGAAACCAGATCATCGTAGATCTTTTCATGGATGATCCAACGTGTTGCGGTGCAGCAAACCTGACCGGTATTGAGCGTAATGGCTGCGGCAAGTTTCTCGGCGGTGGTGTTGACATCCACATCGTCGAAAATCACTGCCGCACCTTTGCCGCCCAGTTCCAATTTGCAGGGCTTGAGATTTTTGCCGCATACTTCGCCGATGAGTCTGCCGACACCCGGTGAACCGGTAAACGACATTCGCTTGACGAGTGGATGAGCCGTCAATGGGCTGCCTGCCTTTGCACCGGTGCCGACCACCACGTTGATGACACCGGGAGGTATGCCGAGTTCCGAGGCCAATTTACAGACATACAGGGTTGTCAGCGGCGTGACCTCTGAGGGTTTCACCACGACGGTGTTACCTGCAGCCAGGGCCGGCATCACCCCCCAGATCAACAGGTCGTAGGGAAAGTTCCATGGAAAAATGAATCCGCAGACACCGTAGGGAACCCGATGCACCCGCGCCTCGATATTCTTGATTCCCAGCGGAATATCATACAGAGCTCGGACGGCCAGATCGGCAAAATAACGGGTTCCTTCCACACCAAAGGGAATATCAAAACCTTCACTGTTGACGATTGCTTTGCCGACGTCCAGGGACTCCAGTTGGGCCAAGTCGGCTGCATGCTTCTCAAGCGAATCTGCAAGACGATGCAGCATCACACTCCGTTCATTTGGCGTTTTGGACGCCCAGGAGTGAAACGCTCCGTGTGCCGCTGCCACGGCCGCGTCTATTTCATCGGCCCCTCCCATCGCAACTTTGCAGATCGGTTTACCCGTTGACGGATCAATGACGTCGTCAACCGCACCATCTTTACTCGGCCGCCATTGACCGTTGATGTAGTGCTGAAGCGGGCCTTTGATAAATTGGGCCACGTTGGGACGAAGTGTTTCTGCCATAATCAGGTACCTCCGCGTAAAAGCACACCGAAATACAGATTTCGGTTACATATCATCCGGCTGAAACCGTTTTCGCCGGCGACTGACATCACCATGAGAGTACATTACGGCGGCGTCATCGTTTCATAACGACGGCACACACATATTTGGGCCCATGCACCCCGGTTACCAGCTTCATCTCAATATCGCTGGTTTTACTCGGGCCGTTGATGACCACCGCATATGACGGAATGGCTCCATGATTATCCGCGGCCATGCGGGGCATCGCGTCGATCAGATCCGCCATAATCAAATCTTCCGGTAACAATACAACATGGACGGCTGTCGTCAAAGTCGTCGACCGCCCGAAACCTGAATCACACCAGACGAGAAACCCGCCGCTGTCCGCCATGGCGCACCGACAATCGGTGACGCTTGCATCACATTGAAAAGCTTTTTCCACGCAGTCGGTATCGCCCCAACGATGCAATTCAAATCCCGCCTGCGCCAGACATGACTCCAATGACGGAGCGGGATTGCAGGAAAAGTTGATCATCACGGAACGCACCTGTTGCTGCCTGAGATAATCAATCACAGCTTCCGCGACTGATTTTGTGTCAGCCTGCATCACGGTCATGCCGTTCGAGCGGGCCTTTTCAATCCAACGACTGACCAGTTGCGGACTGTCAATTTCAACCTGACGAAGCAGACGATCCAGTCGCTGCGGGCGGGAATCAGGTTTCGGCGACGGCTTCTCGGGATCATGCCCGAGAGCCTTGCGGACAGTGGCCAGAAACGCCTTGCGACGCTCCTGATCGTTATCCAGTTCGCTGGTCTTAATCTCTGAGGTCATGAATCGCCGATGCTCCGTTTTATTGGAAATCTCAGGTCATTTCTTTTCGTTGGTCTGCGATGTGTCGCGCTGCTGCTCCTGACGATAACGCTTATAGACGGTGCGAAAATCTTCTTTCGCCGGAGCGGGGAAATCGCGTTGCTGGGTCCATCCATTGACGGGCGGCGGCAGATGTTTGATCCATCCCTGTTTATCCATGAGCAGACGCATACCGATCCGCTGGGCAAACTGACTCAGGCGATAGGTCCAACCGAAACGGAGGCCAATCGTCCAGAGTTTGAAAATGACCCGTTCCGCCCAGGGTGTAATGTGCGCTTTGACCTGATCTCCGCGCAGCTTGATCAGAAATTCGGGAATATTAATTTTCACCGGGCAGGCGTCAAAGCACGCCCCGCAGAGACTCGATGCATGCGGAAGATGTTTATGCTGTTCCAATCCATTGAAAAGCGGTGTCAGCAGGGCACCGATGGGCCCCGGATAGACGCTGCCATAGGTCCGACCGCCCACTTTTCGATAAATGGGACATGAATTGAGACATGCGCCGCAACGAATACATCGCAGCGTGTCGCGATATTGACCGGCCAGAATTCGAGACCGGCCATTGTCCATGATGATCAGATGAAATTCTTCGGGCCCGTCCAATTCGCCCGCACGGCGGCTTCCGCTTACGATACTGCTGTATTGGGTCAATGATTGGCCGGAAGCCGAACGCGCAAGCAATTTCAAAAATACCGGCAGGTCATCCATCGAGGGAATTAATTTTTCCATTCCCATCAGCGCAACATGAATTCGCGGCCGCGAGACGCACATGCGGGCGTTTCCCTCATTGCAGCATACAACAATCGATCCGGTCTCGGCGACGGCAAAATTCACTCCGCTGACGCCCATGTCGGCCTGATTAAAGCGATTGCGCAGATGCACGCGGGCCATTTCTGCCAACGTCTGGGCATTATCCGTGAAAT
>JAJZNY010000463.1 GCA_021852245.1 Planctomycetota bacterium
CCGATCTCGGGCCGGAGAACCATGAGGCTGGTACTGGTAACCACGCCATGACGGTGTGCACGAAGAATGCCTTGATTGGTTCCCATGCTGATTCCGTAATCATCGGCGTTGACGATCAGGTAACGGAGGGAAGGTTGCAGGCTGGTGTGCATCCGATGGTATCCATTATTTTTGTCAGGACTTTTCCGGCGTCCAGATATTCTTCGGCTATTTCACGCGCCGCCCGGCAGTGGCCATCATAATCGGACTCAATGGCATCAAGCGCGGCAAGAATATCATCCATGGCGGAAAAAGCAAAGAGCCCACGCCCTGTCGGCAGGCTTACGCCGAACGCGGTGTCCTGATTGATCACCGGTCGTCCGGCCGCCAAATAGCAGGCACTGCGATCACTGAACCATCCACTCCGCAGACGGATGTTCTGATCTTTGGCAACGGAAAATTCGCCGCGCGCGGAGCGAATAAAGTCGCGGTAGCGGTTCATATCCGCAGAAATGTGCACCGGATTGGAGAGGTGCCAGCCATGAGCGAGAAGCCGCGCGGCGGAGGCTGGATCAGGGTTGGAGGCGAGTTCGAAACCGAGCGGTCTGGCACGGGGCAGGTCCATGAATTTTTCAAATTCCCGATCTTTTGACCAGTAATAAATATCACCATTAAATTCAATATCCTTGCCTTTGTTTTTCCAGGTGGCGATGGTGTTGTAACGATTCCCGGCGGATGGTGGAAGGGGTTGCCAGAGATCGAGCACAACAGGTTGGCGGGTTGGATGCCACTGGAAATGCTCAACGGGCAAGCCGCAATCGGGCTGCCCCAGATTCTCGCCGAAGGAGAAATGATGGGTATGCTGTTGCAGGGTGCGGATGACGCTTTGAACACCCTTATGAACCTGAATCTGCGATTCGACTGGGTCGGTTTCCAGATAGACCCTCACCGGCACGCGCAGATGCTCTTCATAAAGTTCCTGGGCGCCAGTTACGTTGAGAAGTATATCGGCGCTGGCGTAAAGCTCCTTAAGCTGCGATGGGGTCAGGCCGTAGCAGTCCCCATGCTCGTAGCGGCCACGAAACGCCCATCGATTTTGAAATCCGTGCGCGTGCAGAATGGGGGCGACGCGGTCGATATTGCTTTGGGCATCGGGTGTTGAATCGCCAAGTTGCGGGCTGTACGGCCAGCGGGCGGAGTCTTCAACGTAATAGGGGTCGTATCCCAGCTTGCGCAGGCCGATGAGATAATGCAGGAACTGAAATGTCACTCCCGCCAGCGGGTACCAGAAAAGAATTCCGCTGACGATAACCCGAGGTTTGGTATTTTCTGCCATGAAATCACCTCTCATTGCCAAGGGTCCGGATAATCCGGGCCGGATTTCCCGCCGCCAGGCTATTCGGCGGGATGTCGGTGTCTACGACCGATCGGGCGCCTATGACGCTGCCGGCGCCGATCCGCACGCCCGGCAAAATGCAGCAGTCAAAGCTGATCCACACATTATCTTCGATCTTGACTGGACGGGGCGCATCGGCGGGATCGTGGTAACTCAGGACATCGGGATCGCGGGAATGGGCAAAGCTTTTAAGTTGCTCGCGTCGCATTGCGGCATCGTGGGAAGCACGATACGTATCCATGATGACGACATTCCACGAAATTAACCCGTGAGAGCCGATCGAAACGTGCGCATCGGCGATCACCCAAAGGCCGTTAAGAAGCGTCCATGGGCCGACATGCAATTCGGCATTGGGGCCAAGATCAAACATGCAGCCCGCGTAGGCGGAGCTGTGATCGCCGAAGGTCGCGGCGGCGGGTCGTCGACTGTGGAAACGGGAAAAGCTCGATGCGGTTTCAATGTGGACGCCGTCACCGAGAACGACATTATTTGGAATGGCGCCGGGGAACCAATCGCCGGGGATGATTCTTGTCACCGAGGTCGCTCCATGACGCGAGCGGGATTGCCGGTAGCGAACCCGCCCGCCGGTACGTCGCGCGTCACCATGCTGCCCGGTGCGATCCATGCCCCCCGGCCGATGTGAACTCCCTTGAGTATGACGCAGG
The DNA here is from genome assembly GCA_021852245.1 of Planctomycetota bacterium. The sequence goes on from JAJZNY010000463.1 coordinate 2,041, forward strand.
CCGGGCCGATCCACACATCATCTTCAATGACGACGGCTTCGGCCGCCACTTCGGGCCGAGGGATATTTTTACCCTCCGGGGAACAGGCAACGGCGTCCGCGATTCGCTTTGCCGGATCGAGCGGGTGAAAATCCGAATCGGCGATGACGGCGTTAAATCCGATCAGCACATAGTTGCCGATGGAAATGCGACATTCGCTCATGATGACCGCGGCGGTGAAGCAGCAATAATTCCCGATCGACACGCGGGCGCCGGGAGCGATTGAAAACTGAACGCCGTCAAGGGTTGTATAGGAGCCAATCAGCAGTGCATCAGGCTCCGTTGAGCGGATGCGCCGAAAGGCATGAAGACCGTTGATGCGGACACCGGTACCTGCGTTCACGGTTGGCGGCAACGTTCCACTGTCCCAAATGGCCTGAACCTGCGAATCGGTCATACGGCTCCGGAGAATGGATGGCCCTGCGTTCGTAAACGGTGAAGCTTTCGATACAGGCCATGTGATTCGACGAGTTCTTCATGGCGGCCGCACTCCACGATGCGCCCTTGATCCAAGACGGCAATACAATCCACGAATTCGACGGTGTGAAGTTGGTGGGAGATGATGATGGTGGTGCGACCGAACATGAGTCTACGCAGCGCCGAAAGCAAATCCGCTTCGGTTTGCGCGTCAAGCCCGGTGGTCGGTTCGTCGAGAATAATGATCTGAGCATCCTTGAGGAATGCACGGGCCAGCGAAAGGCGCTGGCGCTGGCCGCCCGAGAGCATGACGCCCCGCTCGCCAATGGAGGTATCCATGCCGCGTGGCAAACGTTCAATAAAATCCAAAGCACCGGCGGCTTTAGCGGCGGCGCGGATTTCATCCATATCGGCGTGCGGGTTGGAATAAGCGATGTTTTCGCCGATGGTCACATCGAAAAGAACGGGATCCTGCGGCACAATGGCGATCTGCCGCCGAAGCGACTCTAATTTCAGGCTGCGGATGTCGGCGCCGTCAAGGAGCACCTGTCCGGCGGTGGGGTCGTAAAACCGCGGCAGCAGGCTCACCAGGGTGCTTTTGCCGGCCCCGGAAGGACCAACGAGCGCCAACGAAGTGCCGGTGGGGATTTTCAAATTAATTTCCTGCAACACAGGGCGACCGGTCGGATATGAAAAATCGACCTGCCGAAATTCAATATCGCCGACCGCCGGCGCGGTAAGTTGCCGTGCATCGGGAGCATCCCCGGGGTTCGGCCTACGATCGAGAATTTCAAAGACTCTCTGGGCGCCGGCTGCCGCTCCCTGCAGAGATGATGCCGTCTGGGCAAGGCTTTCGAGCGGCTTGAAGAGCAGGGCGATGTAACCGACCATGAGGACAACATCACCAGGTGAAAGGCGGCCGCTGATCACCTGCCTTGCGGTGAGCCAGATGACCGCAACGGTGCCCAGGGCAAAAAGCACGCC
>JAJZNY010000220.1 GCA_021852245.1 Planctomycetota bacterium
GGTATGCCGGCACGCGTTACGCAGCGGGCATCAAAGCCGTGCAATTGGGCATGTTCAATAACCGCCGTCCCAAACCCGTTGATGGTGGAATGATCTTCCACCGTGATAATCGGTCGGCCGGCGGTAAATAATTTCTCCAGCATTTCGCCGTCGAGAGGTTTGCAGAATCGTGCATCCACCACGCCAACATTGATACCCTCGTCAGCGAGGATTTTCGCTGCCGCGACCGCCTGAGCGGCCACCGATCCGTAGGCGAGCAGTGTGGCGTCATCCCCCGATCGCAACTGGCGCGATACCCCGCCATGGCGGCCGATCTGCCACGGCGATGTGGGTCCCAGCGGCTCGGCCGGGCAGTTATCGCGCGGATAGCGGATTTCGCACGGCGATTGCAGGGTGAGCGCAAAATCAAGGCTGCTGTTGAGTTCCCCTTCATCCGACGGGGCCATGAGCACGATCCCCGGCTGGCTCTTGAGGAACGCCAGATCGCAGAAACCGTGATGCACCGCGCCGTCATCTCCCACCAGCCCGGCCCGATCAACCGCAAAAATCACCGGCAGGCCCTGCAGACAGACTTCCTGAAAAATCTGGTCAAACGCCCGCTGCAGAAAGGTGCTGTAAATGGCCACAATCGGTCGCAGCCCGGCTTTGGTCATTCCCGCGGCCATTGCGGTGGCGTGGCTTTCGCAAATACCGGTATCAAAATACCGATCCGGCTGCTGCGGTTTGAGCTTGATCATTCCCGTACCATCCGGCATCGCCGCCGTAATGCCGACAACGTTCGGATGCGCTTTGGCGATCCGCGTCATCGCATCGGCAAAGGCGCTGGTGAAGGTACGCCCGGACCCCTGATTGATTACCACCCGGCACCCTTCCACCTGGAACGGCTTGGGGCTGTGAAATGTGGTGGGGTCTTCGCACGCCCATTCATACCCCTTCCCCTTGATGGTCTTGACGTGCAGCACGGCCGGGGCGTTGAGGCTGTAAAGCTCATTGAGTTTTTCCAGCAGGCTCGGGATGTCGTGCCCATCCACCGGGCCAAAATATTTCAATCCCAGGTCTTCAAAAATATGGCCCGGAATAAAGGCGTTCTTAAGTTGATGCTTGATGTGGCCACCGATTTCCGAAATCTTCTGGCCCCACGGGATGCGATCCAATATCTCCTGCAGGCGACGCTTCGCCTCATCGTAGCTTGCCGCCACGCGCAGATGTTCAAGATAATTGGCAAACGCTCCCTGCGGCTCGCTGATGCTCATGGAATTGTCGTTGAGGATGACCAGAAGCTGTCGCTTGAGCGTCCCGGCATTATTGAGCCCCTCAAACGCCACCCCGTTGACGATGGATGCGTCGCCGATGAAGGCCACCACTCGCGAATCCCGCCCCAGAAGCTGGTCCGCCCGCGCCATCCCCACCGCCGTGCTGATGGCCGTTCCGGCGTGTCCGACGCTGAAGAGGTCATAGGGACTTTCGTTGGGTTCAGGGAAGCCTGATATCCCGCCGGCTTTCCGCAGCGAGCTGAAATTTTTATAGCGTCCGGTAATGAGTTTATGAGGGTAACATTGGTGGCCGACATCCCAAAGCAGCCGATCCACTTTCATATCGAAGACAATATGCAGCGCGAGAATAACTTCGACCGTGCCTAAATTTGGGGCAAGATGCCCGCCATTTGCACCGACGGTTTTGACGATGGTGTCGCGAATTTCAGCCGCCAGATGACCCAGTTGCTCAATGGATAAGCCCTTCAGGTCTTCCGGCCCTTTAATTGTCTCAAGAATGCTTGGCATTTTGCGCCTCAAAAGACACACGTTACGCTAAAGAATGATAGTCGATAACGCGATAGAGTAAAAGCGTTCGAAGGGGAGTACGGGAAACTCGGCTCTCGTTTCATGGAGTAGACTGGAGAAAGTTTAATCAAGCCGTATAATCCTGGCTTGAGATAACAGTCGGCTCTTTATATTCAGGGGGTTTTTATAATGCGTAGCAAATGGATGACGGCCCTGGGTGTGGCGGTAATAGTATTGGGGGCATTTGCGGGTTGCGCACAGCAATCCTCAAAACTCATCATGGGCAATACGCAGGTGTACAGCACCTACCGCGTCCTTGCCTCGCAGCCCCAGTTTTCCACTTTCGTTAAGCTGCTCAAGGACGCACGCCTTCGCTTTTCTCTTCAGACTGCGGGTAACTACACGGTATTCGCTCCTACCAATGCCGCTTTTGCCGCTTTGCCCGAGGGCGAACTCAAGAAACTTGAAAATGAGCGCAATCGGAATGAATTACGTCAGCTGTTGTGGTATCACATCGCGCCGGTACAGATCACTCCGGCAGCGGCCGCATCTGAACCCGTGCAACACATGAGTAATCAGCAGAAGGCGCTTATTAAGGTTAAGCACGGTCAGATTGTCTCCATAGACAACGCAGCCGTGGTGGTCGGGCCGCAGTACACTGAAAATGGCGTTATCTATGGTATTGACCATGTGATTATGCCCGCGAGTCGCTGAGCCTCGTCATTGAAAATTGATTTTGTACACTCTCCCGGTGCACGTCGCGCGAGCGACGTCAGTGTGGGCAGGAGTCGCGTGCCCTCGTCGTGTCGACGGCTGATACCCTGAATCGCAGAAAAAATCTGGCGGATTTTTCTTGCATTCACAGATTCAGGTGATACACTTAGTCATGAAGCCACTGCAGGCCGCCAATACAGACCGTCGTTACGACGCGCCTTATGGCGAAACCCTTTTGGGTCGATCTGCGTGCGGCCGTCAGGCGTGGACTTGCAGGAGACTGGTCGGGCCCAAAGAAAGCTTTGAAGGAAGCTGATCCAAGCGGCACCTAACAGCTCAGCAACTCCGCGTTTTTCAAACAAGCAGTGGCTTTTTTATTTTATTCCATTAATTGATTCTTAACGCCAAACATTAATCTTCGCCTTGTCATCCGGCGCCCCGAAACGCCCTGATGATCTCGAAATCATGCCCGAAGCGACTTAATTGTTTTTTCCCCCCCTGTGTGATAAACTCCAAATTCGTTCATGAGTGCCTCGCGCTGCCGGGCCAATTTTTATCAGGCAGATGAACTTGCAGTACGCGACATCGTAAAGAAATTAAAAAGGTTGTTTATTGTAAGGAGACCGTGGTGATGAAAAAAAACAGCCGGAGTGGTTCAACGTCTGATTCCTCTCAGGAGGGGGGTAAATCAAGGGCTGGCAGTACCCGGCGGGATTTTCTCAAATCCTCTGTCCTTGCGGCGGCGGTCCCGACAATAACAGTTGCCGCTTCACGTGCGGCGTCCGCACCCGCACCGGTGCCGGGCAGACCGGGTGGAAAGCCGAATATCATCCTGTTCCATTCCGACCAGTTTCGCTGGGATTGCGTTTGTGCCGCGGGTCTCAATCCGATGGAAGGGCTTACGCCGAATCTGGACGCGATGTATCGGCGAGGCACCGTCTTCGCCAATTTCATCACCAACCAGCCTCTTTGCG
>JAJZNY010000447.1 GCA_021852245.1 Planctomycetota bacterium
CAACGCCTTTGACCGGCGAGGTGATGGTGCAATATGAGAGCGTAATTTCGTCATTTTTCAGCGTAGCTTTGGCCACATTCACCGCCATCTGCGCCTGCACGATGGACGCCTTGCCGAGGGCCAGATTGGCTTTTGCCTGCAGATAGGTGGATTTGTAGGAATCGTACTGTGTCACGGGCAATGCCATACCCTGATCGCCAAGCTTTTGCGCGCGTTTCCAGTCGGCGGCGGCATCTTCGTACGCCGCGACATAGGTCTGATATTTTGCTTTGGCCACAGCGACGTTGGCCTGCGCCTCGGCCAGAGCGGCCTTATCGGATTCAACACGGGCGGCATAATTGGCCGGGTCAATAATGGCCAGCACAGTGCCCTTATTGACGGGTGAGTCGTAATCGACCTCATGTCCATCCGCATCGGTGCCAAATTTGACAATGGTTCCGCTGACCTGGGCACCGACATCGACAACATTGCGCGGCTCCACCGTGCCGGTGACACTCACCGTTGCGGAAAGATTCCCTTTCCGGACGGCGGCAGTGACAAACTGCGCATCTGAATTTGTGCCTTTGGCGAAAAATCGACTCGCCCACCAGCCCGCAACAGCGATGAGAAGTAAGATGACAACCCACTTGATGATCGATTTCATTCAGGCATGCTCCGCTACGAGGTTAATGTTATCGGGATGCGATGGGTTAGACGAGGGCGCCGGGGAGGTTTGAAACAGTTCCGCCAGTTTGAGGGCCGCGCAGAAAAGAACCCCGCGTTCCGTGGCAGTCAACAACTGAAATTTAATTGCAATCTGTTCGCGAATGGAGTTTACAGCTTGCTGGTAGATCGCGCGTCCCTGATCCGTCAGCGATACGATGGTGCGGCGCCGGTCGCGCTCATCGGGGCGACGAGTCACCAGGCCGAGACATTCGAGATCATCCACCATTTTGGACGCCGACGAGAGGGTCACCCCCAACACCCCTGCCGCTTCGGAAATGGAATCTGCGAGATTCTGGTGCAAAACGTGCATCATCCGGAATTGCCCCATTCTCAGGTCAATCTGCGGGTCGTGATTCAAATTTCGGCGGACAAACCCCATCAACTGCGGAATAACTGCCAGATAGACGCCCGCCAACTGCTCGGCGTCGACTGCGGCCGTAAATGCACGGCCAGGTGCGTCAATGTCGGATGAACTGGATGTTGCGATTGCTTGCACTATTTAACTAACCCGAATCAAGTACACTTCAAACTCATTGGTTATAGAACGCGCCTAAATGCTGAAAGTTGCAAAAGGAAAGCTTTTTGACATTTCGGCGATCTGGATAGGCTTTCAGCTGGTCTCATCGGGTTTTCAGGGCGATATAAACTGCCGGTAGAGTTCCGCATACATTCCGCCAAGGGCGAGAAGTTGATCATGGCTGCCGCGTTCCCGTATCCGCCCGTGATCCATGACCAGAATGCAGTCACTGCCGGTAATCGTGCTGAGGCGATGTGCCACGATAAACGTTGTGCGGTTTTTAACCAGTCGGGCGAGGGCCTGCTGGATAACCAGTTCGGTGTAGGTATCAATGGCGCTGGTCGCTTCGTCCAGCAGAAGAATGCGCGGATCGGCCAGAAAGGCACGGGCAAAGCAGATGAGTTGCCGCTGCCCAAGGCTCAGCGCCCCACCGCGCTCGCCGACCTGCGATTGGAGTCCGTCGGGTAGGGATTCGAGTTGTTCGAGACAACCGAGATCGGACAGTGCGGTACGCACCTGCTGATCAGATGCCTCCGGCCGTGCATAACGGATGTTCTCCATTACGGTACCGGTAAAGAGGTAATTGTTCTGCGAAACGATGCCGAGAAACCGGTGCAGATTCGCCCCTTCGACCTCGCGGATGTCGATACCGTCAAAGGCGATGCGTCCCTGTTGCGGCAGATAGAACCGACAGATCAAGCTGATAATGGTGCTTTTACCGCAGCCGGTATGGCCGACCAGCGATATAACTTCTCCCGGGGCGGCGCGAAAGCTGACATCATGGATAACCGGATGAGCCGGGTCGTAGCCGAAAGTAACATGATCAAATATCACCTCACCACGAAGTGACTCGATGACGACCGGGGTCTGCACATCGGTCACCTGCGGTTTTTCCGCCAACAGTGTCTGTACCCGTTCGGCGCAGGCCAGCGCCATCATGGTGTCATTGTAAAAGTTACCGAAATTAATAACCGGCCCCATGAACCAATCCCAGTAGACATAAACCGCAATCAACTTGCCGATATGAAATGCGTCAGCGGCGCCGGAGCCGCATAAGAGCATCCATGCCCCGAGGGCGATGATGATGAGGCGCCCCAGAAAGCTGATCAATCCAAGCAGCGGCTGATAGATACCGTTGATCAGCGCGGCGTGCATGTTATTGGCGGTGTTGACGGCCTGAAGATCGTTAAACACGTCGAGATTCTGGTATTGGCGGTTAAAGGCATTGACCACACGCATGCCGGAGATATTTTCCGCCAGATTGGTACTCACGCGCGTCCACCCCTCGCGGGTGAGCCTCCAGGCATGGCCGATGCGACGCCGGTAGAGAATGTTGGTGATGTAGAGAACGGGGCCCAGCCAGAGCACCGCCAGTGCGATCCGCCAGTCCAGCCAAAGCATCATGGCAGCGGCCAGCAGCATCATGGCAAGATTATTGACAAGCGTATTGATGCCCCACACTATGAAATTACTCATGGAGTCAATATCGCCGGTGCCGCGTGTAAGGATGCGACCGAAGCGGGTGCGATCATAATAGTTCATCGATAGCCGCTGCAACTGACGAAATACCGCCGCCCGCAGATTGAAGAGCACGCGCTGGCCGTAATAGGTGGTGTACCAGATGACCTGCCGCTGAATCAGCAGCGCCGCTCCCATGGTCAGGGCCCAAACCAAGATCGTGGTGGTGATATTCAGATAGGCAACATCAGGGCGGGGCCAGCGGGAGATATTAACCGGCCGCCCCATCCACGACGCACAGTCAAGAAGCCAGGACGAAAAAATGTTCAGTTGGATTCCGGGGATATCCGTATCGACCAATTGCTGCAAGAAGCGCGGCGTGATGAGTTCCAGACCGCTCATCAACAGACCGGCCAAAGCCATGAGAACATACCCGTTGCGATAGGGCGCCATCCATTCCCATACTCCGCGGAGAATTTTTCCGTCCAGCGCCCGATAGTCGGCCTCAAAATCCGGTTTGAATGACGCCGCCCCCTTCACGCCGGGATCATGACGGCGACGCAGCCACGGACGGGTTTTCAGCGGAGCATCCCGGTGCTTCATGACCGCACCTCGGCGGCAGGCTTTTCCACCAAGGAGGAATCAAAACCAAGAAGCTGGATACGGGCGATATCCCGATAATGGCCCGACTCGGCGAGCAGTTCCTGATGGGTCCCGCGCTGGGTAATAAACCCATTTTCAAGCACCAGCACCTGATCAGCAGACTTGACGGTGCTCAGTCGGTGCGC
>JAJZNY010000338.1 GCA_021852245.1 Planctomycetota bacterium
CGATGGATAGGAGTCGTTTTCGACCGATTCGGTCCACCAGAAGCACACCGATAATCGTCATGAGAAAATTAACGGAAGTAAACAGCAGGTATCCCCAATGAGCCTGAACATCATTAAGTCCGGCCTGAATGAGAATGGTAGCGTTGTATCCGATGACGGAATTGACCCCGGTGGTTTGGGTACATCCCAGAATAAGGCACGCCAGGAGAAACGGGAGTACATATCGGCGCTGCATCAGAGATTCCCGTCGCCGGGATGTTTCGGCTTTTGCAAGATTCCGTGTATTTTCCATTTCCCTCATCTCCAGCTCGGTCTGTTCCGGCGAACGCGAGCGGAGCAGCGATCCTCGGGCGGCATCATGTTTTCCGCGGCGAAAAAGCCACCTGGGCGACTCCGCCACAAACAAACTTCCCCCAATGAACAGGATGCCGGGTAGAAGCGAGGTCCAGAAAATGCTTCGCCATGCCCAATCTTTAAAGGCAAATAATTCGCGCGGATCATGCAGTTTGGCCACGGCCGCAACGCGATAACTGAAGTACATCGCGATGCCGGCGGATGTCACAAACCCCAGTGTCAGCAGCCATTGAAAGGTGGCTGTACCGCGACCTCTTTTCTCCGGAGTCAGGCATTCTGCCAGATACAGCGGTACCACCACGCCGATGAGTCCGGCACTGACGCCCTGAAGCAAGCGCCCCAAAAGCAGGGGGGTATACCCATGAGACATGGCAATGATGGGAATGCTGATCACAAACAGAATTCCCGCAATCATCATCAGAAGTTTTCGACCCAGGAAGTCTGCCAGTGCGCCGGCGAAGAGGGTGGAAACGGCCCCTCCCAGTAGTACAGCTGCGACCACAATCGAAAGCTGATTGGCCGTAAGACCGGAGGTTGCCTGAAGGTACGGAAGTGCCCCTGCAATGATCCCCACATCGACGCCGTAAAGCAGGCCCCCCAATCCCGCCACCAGCAGTAATATCCGGTTATAGCGCCGCACGGCGGAATGATCTGGCATCGGATCGGGCGTTTTCATCAGCACCTTTCAAGTCAGTACAAAAATATCATCTCGGCGATCCGTTCTCCCCACCCCAAATTCATCATTCTCCCCGCTTTCCGCTGGCAGATGGGCCGCTGCACGGAGGCGCGGAGAGAACCGTGCAGAAAGCGGCCATGCCTCTCTCATACCTTTCCATCAACAGGTTCGCCGCCATCAACAATCGTCAATCGTCGGCAATCACCCATTGAACAAATCCCTCGAGTGCTTCATATTCCGCCAGACCCAGGCGGTTAAAAATATCGGCGGTACCGCGGTTACGCTCCTCGGCACGCTGCCAGAATTCCCTCTGATCTGCACCGGGGAACATCGCCCGATCCTTCTGACTTTGATGTTTGAAGATGGCGTCTCGCTTGCGCGAGAGTTCTCCGGGGCTAAGCGGAATTGCCATTTCGATGGATTCCGGCCCCCATTCCTGCCAGGCGCCGCGGTAGAGCCACACTTCAGGTCGCGGTTCTGGCGGGCGGGGTTTCCATTGCTGCAGCGCCCGGAACACAGCCTCCAGGCACATTCGGTGGGTACCGTGCGGATCGGACAAATCGCCGGCGGCATATACCTGATGGGGCGAAAGAGTCTCCAGCAATTTCAGGACGATCTGCACGTCAGCATCGCTGATCGGGTCTTTCCTAATCACGCCGGTTTCATAAAACGGCAGGTCCAGAAAGTGCGTGCGTTCCGGCCCAATTCCGCATGCCCGTGCCGCCGCCCTTGCCTCGCAGCGGCGGATGAACGTCTTGATCTTGCGCAGGGGTGCGGAATCCGGATCGCCAGGGTGTTTGCGATCCACAAATTCCTCCAATTGCCGCTCCAGTTTTTCCGCCGAAGCAATCTCCAGGCCGAAACCGCGGTTAAATTCGCGAACAAAATCAGCGTAGCGCAGAGCATCCGCGTCGAAGACCGCTATGTTGCCGCTGGTCTGGTAGGCAATATGGACTTCGTGGCCTTGATCCACCAGCCGGATGATCGTGCCGCCCATGCTGATCACGTCGTCATCCGGATGGGGGCTGAAGACAAGAATTCGCTTCGGAAATATCTCATCCCCCGGACGGCGAATATCTCCGGGGCGATGCAGAGAGATCGGTTTCCCCGCCGGCCAGCCGGTAATCTTCCCCACCAGTTCGCGGAATACCCGCAGATTGATGTCGTAGGCCGGGCCGTGGCTGGCCAATAAATCCTGCAACCCATGTTCCCCAAAGTCCTCATCCGTGAGCTTGAGTATCGCCTTCCTGAGCCTCAGCGCAAGCCAGATGACCGCACGCTTTATCATCTCCGTATTCCAATCTACCGGTCCCAGTAACCACGGGCTTTTCTCGCGTGTGAGTTCCGCTGCCGCGGCGCTATCCAGCACAAACTGCACGGCAGGGTGTTTCTGCAGATAACTCGCCGGTATATTGGCCGAAATCGGGCCTTCCACCGCCTGCGCTACCGTCGCGGCTTTGTTCTCTCCGAAAGCCATGAGTATCACGCGGCGTGCTTCCAGAATCGTCCCCACGCCCATCGTAATCGCTCGCCGGGGCACGTGCTGCTGGCCATAAAAATCACTGGCCGCGTCGAGCCGGGTTACACGGTCCAATGCGATCAGACGAGTGCGGCTGTCCGCCGGTGATCCGGGTTCATTAAACCCGATGTGGCCTGTGCGTCCGATACCCAATAATTGCAAATCCAGCCCGCCCGCATCGCGAATCTGTTGTTCGTACCGGCGGCAGTATTCACCGACCTGCTCGGACGGACATTGCCCGTCGGGGATATGCACATTTTCAGGCTTGATATCAATATGCGAGAAAAGATTCTCGTGCATAAAACGGTGGTAGCTTTGCGCAGCGTCAGGGGTAATTCCATAATATTCATCAAGATTGAAGCTGATCACATGGCGAAAACTCAACCCCTTCTCCCGATGGAGCCGCACAAGTTCGCGATACACCCCCAGAGGCGTTGAACCAGTAGCCAGCCCCAATACACAAGGCACTCCGGCCTTGCCACGCTCTGAAACCAATCGGCCGATTTCTTGGGCCACGGCCCGGCTCGCCTCGCCGGCCTCGGCAAAGACCGTAATCGGAACACGCTCCGGCGGTTGTACCTTGGTCGATAGTTTCTGCAGAATCTGATCGTCCTGCCGATGACTCCGCTGAGCGGAGAAAATATCATTCGCCATCCACGAAACCTCCCCCAGGTTCTGTTGATATTCGGGCTCTCCTGCTCCGAGAAACCGACAGCGGAACTCGACAGGCAAGCGGAATATCCTACGCCCTGGTTCCGTGATTGATTAACTACACCCCTTACGGTTGTCAAGCTCCAGCGTCGTACCCGTCTGCTCGGGCGTGGCAATTTTTCCGGGCGGGGGTAAGTTGATATCCTATAGGGTGATGGCTCCGGCCAACCGGGGCGTGTTTTCGTGTTTTTCAGCGGGCTATGGAAT
>JAJZNY010000022.1 GCA_021852245.1 Planctomycetota bacterium
GTTCGGATTTCAAACGGATTATCCAGTTAATTGAGGCCGGTATCGTCGACACCGCTCCGTGGATCACCCACCGGGGGCATCTGATGCATACGCCAGATATTTTTCCCGCGTGGACAAAGCCGGAGGCTGGTGTGCTCAAAGCGATCATTGAAGTTGATTAGAAAGTGCACGCAGCGCTCCATAGAAGCTGATTCTGAGACGACGGATATCGATCAATGCATATGAAAATTGAAAAATTTTCCATGGGTATCGGCGACCGGTTCGGACAACAGGGGCGGGCACAGTTAACGGCATTTATCACGGCCGCCCGCTCGGGAGTGCATGTTGTCCCCGTTTGGAATAAATCCAATCGTGAGCATCTTATTTTGCACAGCGAGCCTTCCGCCGTCCGGGCGGAGGCGGATGATGCCGTCAGGGCGTTGGGCTGGAAAGGGACGTATCACGTCGACGCCGATCATATCGGTATCAAAACCGTCGACCGCTTCCTGCCCGTGAGTGACTTTTTCACCATTGATGTCGCCGACTTCATCGGCAAGCCCACCGACGAACCCGGTCTCGACGATCTGATCCGCCTGTTGTCAAAAGTGGGTCCGCGGCCGGAAATCCCCTCCGTCAGCCGGCCCTTTGAACTTGCCCCTGAAAAAATCAGGGCGATTGCCGCCAAGTATCTTGCGGCCGTCAAGGAAGCGGGGCGGGTGTATCGATACATAGAAAAAGCCCGCGGACGCGGTAATTTCATCACCGAAGTTTCGATGGACGAAACGGATCGCCCTCAGACGCCCGAAGACCTGCTGGTTATTCTCGCGGCACTCGCCTGCGAAGGGGTACCGGTGCAGACGATCGCCCCCAAATTCACCGGCCGCTTCAACAAGGGTGTGGATTATCAGGGCGATCCGGAGGTTTTTGAACGCGAATTCATGGATGACATTGCGGTGGTGGCGTTCGCCGTCAGGCACTTCGGCCTTCCCGAGGAACTCAAACTCAGCGTCCACTCGGGAAGTGATAAATTTTCAATTTATGCTCCGATCAACCGGACCGTCAAACGCATGAATTGCGGCCTGCATCTCAAAACCGCAGGCACGACATGGCTGGAGGAAATAGCGGCTCTCGCCGCCGCAGGCGGAGAAGGGACCGCATTTGCGCGGGAAGTCTACGCTGGTGCCCTGGAGCATTACGATGAACTGTGCGCTCCATACGCCAGCGTGATTGACATTGACAGATCCCGGCTTCCGTCGGCTGAAAAAGTGCAGTCGTTGCCCGGTGATGCCTTTGCCGCCATGATTCGGCATGATCCACATAACCCCGCCTACAATCCTTCCGTGCGACAATTGCTGCATGTTGGATATAAACTCGCGGCGAATGCCGGCCCTCGCTACACATCGCTGCTGAAAGCGTATGCCGAACCCATCGGTCAGGCGGTTACCGAAAACATCCTCAATCGGCACCTGCTCAAAATTTTCGGATCATGATGTGTCCGAGGCCCCACTCGGTCATCGTGCTCTTACGCCTCGGAAGTTAACGAACGTATATCCGGTTCCTGATGGTATGGCCGTTTACGCGGCCCATCCTCTACGCATGCATCCGGCCGTGCGCCGAATGTACCGTGTTCTCCAGCGCCCCGATGAGGCGCTGGGCGGCGGTTCGCCAGGAATAAAGCCCCGCCCGCCTGAGCCCCCGTACCACCAGCAGTTTACGGTAGTCAACATCATCCAATAACATTTTAATGGTTTCGGCGATCGACTCGGTGTCGTCGTGTGCGAAATACGCCACGGCATCCTCGGCAAGTTCACGCAATGAAACCATGTCGCTGCAGGCGACCGCGCAGCCGCACGCCGCCGCCTCCAGCACCGAGAGACCGAATCCTTCAAAGCTGGAACCGCATACCGTAAGCGTCGCATCGCGATACAGCTGTGCAAGTTCGTCGTCGCCCGGAGATTCAATAAATACACAGCGATCCAGGACGCCCATGGCCCGGGCCTTCTGATAAAGATCGGAATTGATCCATTGCTGACGCCCCGCGAAGACCACGCGCAGCGCCGGTTCCTGGGGAAACACCCTCGAGAGCGCCTCAAGCACAAGACGGTAGTTCCGCCGACGGATGTCCGATCCTACCAGCAGGATGTATCGCCGCGGCAACTGGTATTTATCCTGCAACAGTCGCCGGAGTGAAACATCGGATACGGGGGTAAATATCGGGTCGATACCGTTGGGAATAGTCGCAATGCGATCGGATGAAAGTTGGAAAAGGGCCTGCACATCCGCTGCAGTCTGTCGGGATACCGCAACCACGAGGTTCGATCGGCGGATGGCGGAACGAATGGTATGCCGTTTCCGGGCGGCACCGCTTGATCTCCGCACTTCAAGGTCGAGTTCGTGTGCCATGTCGTGTACCGTGTTGGACGTACAGACGCCATGAAGCATCGGCAGGGTGGGGCCGAAACTGTGGAAGATATTCCACGACGGATCCGCCGGCGAAAAGGGAATCAGCGATTGTCCGAACGCCCGAGCCAGTCGCCCGCTGAAATTCAGGGGTGGAGTCCACCACATCTGCCGGAAGTGCGCAGGCAGATTGTCAATAAATGAGGTGTCAAAGTCCCGGTCTTCCGCGATGTCCTGCCGCAGCACCAGGACAAATTCGTGATGTACCGCACCGGACGAGAGCTCGGTGATGATATTCCGGGCTCGCTGTTCAATCCCGGTGATGTTGCGCGTCACCAGGGGTGCGCCGTCGAAGGCAATGATCAATGTCCGCCCTCACATACGATCTGCGAATCCGAAATCTCAGGCCCGCCGTTTCATACCCGACCTCTCGATCTTATGACGGTTTCGTCGGGGCTTCGGGCTTCACTTCGGTCAGAACTTCGTCCACAAGGCCGTAATCTTTTGCCGCCGGAGCGTCAAAATATTTGTCACGCTCCTGATCTTCCGCAACCTGCTCCCGCGGTTTGCCGGTGAGTTGGGCCAACAGGCTGGTAAGCGTTTCCTTCGTCTTGAGAATTTCTTCCGCCTGAATCGCAATGTCAGCCGCCTGGCCGTAAATCCCGCCAAATGGCTGGTGAATCATCACCTTGGCGTGCGGCAGTGCGTATCGTTTCCCCTTGGTACCGGCTGCCAGCACAATGGCCCCGCCACTCATGGCCTGCCCCACGCAATACGTGCAGACGTCACAGGATAAAAATTTCATGGTGTCGTACATCGCCAGCGTGTCATCGACCGACCCACCCGGCGAATTGATATAAAGATGGATGTCCTGATCTTTGCGGATCGACTGCAGATAGAGAAGTCGCATGATGACATTCATCGCCGATCCATAATTGATCTCGCCTACCAGAAAAATCACGCGATTTTCCAGCAGCATCTCATCCACCGTCATCTGCCGCCACCGCTGGTAATCGCCGGCAAGGCGCGGCGCCGCCTCGGCCGGGGATCGGTC
>JAJZNY010000173.1 GCA_021852245.1 Planctomycetota bacterium
CAGCAGGACAGGTACGTCGATCTCATGCCGAGATCATTCTTTCGGCTGCCGGAGAGGTCGGGCCGAGTATTTTTATGAGTCTGCTGATTATCACGATCAGTTTTATGCCAATCTTCATCCTCCCCGGTGAAAGCGGGAAGATGTTCGCTCCGCTGGCACTGACGAAGACGTTTGCGATGGCTTCGGCTGCGGTTCTGTCAATCACGCTGGTGCCGGTGCTGATGATTTATCTCGTCAAACCGCGATTGTTTTCCCAGCAATGTCCGGGGTGGCTTCGATGGGGTCTGAGTATTCTGATCGTAATCGTTCCGGCGGTGTTTCTGTGGCGACTCCATAGCGGAAGCGGCATTTTTGCCCGGTACAGGACGGTGATCAGCATTGCATGGATGGTACTGGCGGCGATGCTGGTATTGCCGCAGAAAATTCTCGATGAATCGCACAATCCTGTGAATCGGATGTTGCGCGGTGCGTTTTCACCGGTGTTCCGTACCGCTATGGCCCTGCGATGGGTTCTGCTGCCGCTGACGCTGGCGGCGGTGGTTTCGATTTGGATTCCGTTATCGCATCTGGGAACACAATTCACGCCGCCGCTCAATGAAGGGGATCTCGAATACATGCCAACCACGTATCCGGGGATCAGCGTGACGCAGGCCCGGCTTACTCTGCAGCGAACGGATCGGATCATAAAAAGTTTTCCGGAGGTGCGATCGGTATTTGGCCAGATGGGTCGGGCGATTACGGCAACGGATGATGCCCCGCTGAACATGGTGGACACCATCATTCGTCTGAAACCGGAGAGCCAATGGCCGCGGGTACGGGTGCAACGATTCTATGACGGCTGGCCGCGATGGCTGGCCCGCCCGTTCGCTGAGACATTCTGGCCTCGGACGGAACCCATCACCCGAAACCAACTGCTTTACGGGTGGACCGGCCCATCCGGGAGACACCATACGGGCATGAGTCAGGCGCTTAAATTTCCGGGATTGCCGGTTTACTGGACTCAGCCGGTAGAAAATCGAACCAATATGGTCAATAGCGGAAGCCGGACGCTTATTGGCATACGGGTATCGGGACCGGATCTGAAAGAATTAAGTCGGGTGGCGAATCACATTGCCGCCGCCGTTTCACGGGTGCCGGGAACCGCCAACGCCGAAGCCGAGCAGCCATTGGGCGGTTACTATCTACATATTCACATCCGGCGGCACGCTGCCGCTCGTTACGGCCTGACGATTGCTGATGTGCAGCGTGTCGTCCGGCTAGGCATCGGCGGCGAGCAAATCGCCACGGTGATCGACGGCGACCAGCGATTCCCCATTAATTTGAGATACTTCCGTTCCCTGCGCCAGACACGCACGGCGGTCGCGGAACTGCCTGTGCGAACTCCCGGCGGCGGATCGATCCCGCTCGGCGAGGTGACATCCATCCGCTATGCACGGGGCCCGGCGGAAATTGACAGCTATGACACCGGCATGGTGAATTACATCAATATCACCGCGACAGCTCGGAATGTCGTCGGGTATGTGAGACGGGCCAAAGCCGCTATTGCCCGCGATGTCCGGCTTCCACCCGGATACACCTATCGATGGATCGGTATTTTTCGCCAGATTCAGCGGACGAATCGGAGGCTGGTGCCGGCGGCAGTGATTGCGCTGCTGATCATTATTATTATTTTGTTCCTTGCCACCGGCCACGTGCTGCGTGTGCTTGGGGTCCTGATGGCGATACCGCTGGGTCTTATCGGGGCCATCTGGGCGGTGTACCTGATGCATTTTGAACTCTCAGCGGCGGTGTGGGTGGGCGTGATCGCTCTGGCCGGATTGTGTGTCGAAATGGGTCTGGTGCTGCTGGTATATCTTGATATCGCGGTGCGTGAGGCAGTTGAAAATAATTCCCTCAATAGCCGAGAGGATCTGCTTCGCTGCGTATACAACGGCACAGTTCGGCGAATTCGTCCGCAAACGATGACCGTATGCGCCGCGCTGGCTGGACTCGTCCCGCTGCTCTGGGCGTCGGGGACCGGTGCGGGCATCATGCGCCACCTCGCGGTACCGATGATCGGCGGATTAATCACCAGTTTTGTATTGGAACTGCTGGTGCTGCCCAGCCTTTATTACATGGTGATGGGCATGGCATTGCGGGATCGATTCACCGTCGGCCGTGATTCACCAACGTCTTCCACGCAAGGAGAGTTGCCATCATGAAGAACATTTCTACACACGCTTTAGTTGTGGTTTGCGTCTCTACACTGCTCACTGCGATGGGCGGCTGTACGATGATGCCGCGCGGCGCCGGAGCGTTGAATCGGCGTGCCCGTGAAGACGGCGCGGCGTATCGTGCTTCGGCCGCCATGCGGAACATTCCAGCACTTCCGAAAAAGCCCGACGTCGATGAATTGGTTTCCTATGCGCTTGTCCGAAGTCCGCAAGTAGAAGCGGCTTATTGGCGTTTCAGGGCGGCGTTGGAAAAGATACCCCAGGCCGGAACGCAAATGACTACGCCGATGCTTTCAGGTGGAGCCCAGGTGACGAATGGCTCCGTCGGTGCCGCGAGCGTTTCTCTCGGCATCGCCAATATGGGGAGCAGCGATATCCGCTGGCCCATCAAACCGGCGACCGATGCCAAAATTGCACTTCAGAGGGCCCGCGCGGCCGAACAGCAATTTCGCGGTGCGCAGTTTTTACTTCGGCAGGAAGTGCTCACTGCCTGGTACCAACTGATTGCGACCCGCCAGCTTATCCGCGATGCACAAAGGCAGATCAGCATGTACAAGGCGCTGGCGGAGATTGCGAAGGTTCGCCTGGCCACCGACCGCGGGTCGGCCGTGGGGACGATTCATACTCTCACCGAAATAAGCCGGATGAAATTGAAGCTTTCCACCCTACGGCGAAAGGAAATGACTGATCAGATACACCTCAATCTGCTGCTGAATCGGCAGCCACATATTCCCATTCTTACTCCCGCTCATCTCCCGACGATTTCGGGCCATCTGCCGGTCTTGGCGACGATTATCCGCCGCGCCCTGCGTCGCAATCCGGGACTGCGGGAGCGCCGCCGACTTCTCCTGGCGGCGCAGACGGCCGTTGAACGCGCCAAGATGCAATATATTCCGAATTTTGATCTTGGCGCCACGACAAGCCTCGACGGAGCGATGCAGAATCTCAGTGCAGCCATAATGTTTCCAGTGGTGCGTTATCGAGCCATCCATGCATCCATACGTCAGGCCATGTTTGACACGTTCCACGCGGAGAGCCGGATATCTGAAAACCGCAATCAACTTGAACAACGGCTCGCCATCGATCTGGTAACCATGCGTAACGACGGGCAGCAAGTTGCGATTATCAACGGCCGGCTTCTGCCGCGACTGCACCAGATGCAGAAATTTTCTTCCGTGAGCGTCGAACAGGGAGGGGGCGGGTTAGCATCGGGCCTGA
>JAJZNY010000322.1 GCA_021852245.1 Planctomycetota bacterium
TGGGCAATCTGGTGATGTTTCAATATTTTGCGCTGATGCTGCTGGGCCCGATCACCCAGATGATTGATTCGATGCAGGCGATGCAGCAGAATCTCGGCTCTCTGGACCGGGTATGCGATGTGCTCAGCCAGCCGGTGGATATGCCCGACAAGCCCGGCGCCATCAGCCTGCCGCACGTTGAAGGGCGCATCGAGCTGGCGAATGTGACGTTCGGCTACCGGGACGATCAGACCGTGCTCAATGATATTAATCTGGTCATACCCGCAGGGAGCACGCTGGCGGTCGTCGGCCCCTCGGGCAGCGGAAAGACCACGCTGGTGAATCTGATCGCGCGGATTTATGACGTGCGGAGCGGCAGCATACGCCTGGACGGACACGACATCCGCGATATCCGCCTCGCGGATCTGCGCCGCTCTTGTGCCATGGTCATGCAGGATGTGTTCCTCTTTGACGGCACCATCGAGGAGAATATCGCCTTCGGCCGCCGGGGTGCCACGCATGAGGAGATTGTCCGGGCTGCACAGCTCGCCAATGCCGAGGGTTTCATTCAGGAATTGGAAAACGGATACGACACCCAGATCGGCGAGCGGGGAAGTAAGCTTTCCGGCGGCCAGAAGCAGCGGATATCGATCGCCCGGGCGATTCTCGCCGATCCGCCGGTCCTGATTCTGGATGAAGCCACCAGTTCACTTGATGCCGTGAGCGAAAGAGCGATACAGGATTCGCTGCGGCAGCTCATGCGCAACCGCACGACCATCATCATCGCACACCGATTGAGCACCATCATGCACGCCGACGCCATCGCTGTGCTGGTCGAGGGCCGATTGAGCGAATATGGCAGTCATGCCGAGCTCATTGAACATGCCGGGATGTATCACGCGATGTTTTCGCAGCAGTCTCTGGCGGCTGGCGGCCACGACGCCATGGTGACCGATGAAATGTGGAGCCACTCCGCGCGACCGCTGTAATAACTGTTAAAGGAGCGATCAGCCCGCAAATGCTGTTGGGATTTGCAGCAAGAGGCCCTGCTGGTTTGTCATCGCAGTGGGTAAAACGAGCCGCGCCCGCGAACCGGACACTGTTGAGCCATGGGGGCGGACTCTCGGCACGGCTGCGGGAAGCGCGTGGTGTATATCTTGCGTATCGGCTTTATTTGAGCAGAAAATCCCCGTGGGCTGCGGCCGGAATTGGGTGTTGCAATCGATGGGCGGGGCGCCGGTAAGAGAGCATAAAATCGCTCAGGGCACCGCTGGCAATAAGCGTCAATGCGTGGCGACCGGGTTTGAGGCCCTGCAGATTTAGATTAAACGACCGTGTGTCGGCAGGAAGGTTATGGGCGATGACGTGGCCGTCGAGCCGGAGTGTGAAACTGCCCGGTGCCCTGCCGGCACAGGCCCAGCGCACCTGCATTTGAGAGCCTTTCTCAACGGCATGGCGTCCCGGGTTCCCAAAGACCACCAGGGTCGTTTTCGGATCATGCTGATGATAGAGCTCAAGGAAGGCACGTGTGAGATTATAATAATAAAATCCCCAACCGCCGCAGCCGCGGCAGCCGCAATCTGTCAGTGAGGTCGGTTCAATATCATTGTTGAAATGCACGTTGTAGCAGTCCATGTAAATATTGTGGTGAATGCCATACCCGTGGCCGACCGGCTGACCGGCAAATTCATTCCATTGACAGATGTTGAGAAAATGGGGGCGATCCCGCAGAGCGGTATTAAATTCACGGACGTAGGTGAAGCCGTTGTCGCGTCCTCGCGCCGGGGGTGAGAGCCAGCCTCCTGCGGCAAAAAATGCGGGGGTGATGGTCAGCGCCTCGCATAGGTTTCCATCCCACGTCGGTACGGGTCGGGTTGTGCCGTCCATCCACGACCAATATTTCATGCGGGCCAATTGCGGTCTGTTCTGTAATTGGGATGACATCCAGCGGATGGTGAAATGCCGGGCGTTGATCGGGGGTTCTCCCCTGGAGAGTGTGCGGGCCAGGAATGCCGGGCCGCCGCCATTAAATATAATCATGAGCGGCTTATGGTGATAATCAAGCCAGAGGCCCCGATAACGGGGATTCCGGATGTAATGTTCATAGACCCATTGCATCTCCTCGTTGATGGCGGTGGTGGTGGTGTGAGGGCCGTTCTTCAGGCCCAGCAGAAGGGTTATTTTCGGTACGGCGAGTTTTTCCTGTCGCATCCGCGCATAGGTCTTCATGAGGAAGGTGGTTGACGCGATGAGTTGTTTGAATCGTGGATTGATCTGGTTGAAATGGTGATCACCCCAGAGGTTATTGGTCCAGTCGATCAGGATATAATTAATACCCATTCGGTCAAACCACAGGGCATGCTGCCTGACAACCGCCGGATCAAGCGAATCATATCGGCCGATCAGGGGAATCGCTTCGGCGGTCTGCCAGCGCATCATCAGGGGTGTAAACCATGGTTCATATTCCATGCCGACCAGATGCCGTGGGTGAACGGGCGGTGTTCTGATCACCGGTAATACGTTGACTGCAACGGTGTTGGATACCGGCGCGCCGGATGTCAGAGGAAGGCCGACCGGAAAAATGGCGTCAGTCGGACCATCGGTGGTGAATTGAATACGGGCTGTACCGGGATAGGGAAGCGGAATAACAACGTCAACCATCCCTCCCGCCCCGGTCTTTTCCGGCGCTCCCCATTGACGACCATCAACGTACGGCCAGACCTGTACGCCCGCTGCTCCCTGCCTGGTTGAGGTGACCCGGCACCGGATGAGCACCGATCCGCCGAGATGAATGGTGGAACGGCGTGCCTGGATGTGGATATTAAAATTCCTGCTTTTCATGCTCCGGGTCGGGCTCGGGGAAAAAGAGACCACCGAAACTGCTGCGGAAGCCGACGGACGGGCGATCTCTGCTGATGCTTGAGATAACTGGCGACCGATCGCGCTGGAAGCGAATCCGATCCAGGCGGTCACCGAAAGTCCGACGGCCGCCAATAAAGAACTACATGCTGTCCATCGTGACATGTGCTTCGATTTCATCGCCGATCCTTATCTGCCATTATCCGTCAGCCGTTACCGGTTAGCGGCACGTTGATTCATGCTGCCATCGCCTCCGCCCTGTTGCGGTCCGCCCGGCACTGCGCTTCATACTGGGCCAAGTTTACGCCCAGGACGACGGAGAGCCAACCGGCAGGGCAATGTTGCTGGGCCTGCGGGCTCAGCGGCCGTATCGTCACCGATTTGCCGGGAGCATATTTCGCGCGGAGGCGGAGAGAACCAGATTTCACACGAAGGCTAGCAGAGCGCCAAGACGGTACGATAAGAAATAAGGAGTTAATGCAAAAATCTTAGTGCCTTTTACGCGTAGCGTGACAAAAAATGCAGATCACATCATGCGCCCCCGTGAAACCCAATTCCTTTGGCGGGG
>JAJZNY010000461.1 GCA_021852245.1 Planctomycetota bacterium
TACACTCTGTTCTCACGGCCTTGCCTCCTTGCAAAGTGAAGAAACTGCTTTAATACCTTGATTTTACAGGGTGCAAGGCCTGCGCGCAAACAGCGCGGCAGCGACATCGGTGAAATATCCGGGCTAAGACCGCTTCTCACCGCGTTGCCGCACTGCGCCTTTACCGCCGAACGCTTGCCAGCATGCGGAGCCAGAGATTGAATCTTCCGGCGGCGCACCAAATTTTGCAATCGGTTGCAGGGGACCTAAGGTGGCTATCGGGAGCCCGTCGGGGTATGGCCGTCACTTCAATCCGTGCCGATTTGCGCCAATGGATGGTGGCAGCAAGCCGTGAAAAGAATGCCGTGAGACGTCAATCCCTTCTCCGCTGGGTCAGGGAGGCAATGGGGCCATGAACAGGTGCTGCACTTCTACGGCTGCGGCGGCCTTCCGCCTCGTGCTCGGCTTGGTTTTCGTGGCGGCGGCGCCTCCCAAATGGTTTGATCCGGCAGGGCAGAGCGCCTATTACGGCAACCTTGCCCACGCGGCGCCAGCCGTTGGCTGGGCCATCATCGTCGGCGAGCTGCTGCTGGGAGCTTGGCTGATTTTCGGTATCCGGACCGGCCTTGCGGCGGTAGGTCCTGATAACTGCGGATATTTCCCTTGCTTTGGCCTCTGCCCGATTTTGCGGGGGTATTGACAAATTTGGTGACGGGTGTAGACTTCTTGGTCTTGCCTGTGGGCGGACAGGTGGCTGCGCGGTGAAACGACTCCGAGTTTTTCGCTTGCCGCATGCCACGGATTGAGTCCGCAGCGGATTTTGGCCCCAGCCGAGCCGAAGGTTGTGAGGATCAAATCTCCCGCAGGAAGCAGGGTCGTAACGGCTGTGACAGCGGGTGTTGGCGGCCTTTAATGTTTTTATGATTGTTTTGTTTTTCGGCAGATAAATAGCGGTTGGTTGGATAAATTATGGCGGGTACAGCAAACGACAGGATTCGAATCCGGATGGAAGCTTACGATCACCGTGCGCTGGATTCATCCGCTCGGGAAATCGTGGAGCATGCCAAGCGGACCAGTGCCAAGGTGCTTGGGCCGATCCCGCTGCCGACCCGAATTGAACGATTTACCGTTCTCCGCTCGCCCCACATTGACAAAAAGAGCCGAGAGCAGTTTGAAATTCGCACCCACAAGCGGGTGATTGACATTCTCGAACCGAATCCGCGGACCATTGAAGCCTTGAATCGGCTGGTGGTGCCTGCGGGCGTGTTCGTGAAGATTAAGGCTTGACGGCCACGGGCCATCAAGTCGGCATGAACGAAGTTTTTTTCCGTTGTTCATCGCCACCTGAGTGATCTCGGATGGGCTGTAAAACGCTGGCTTCGGCCACGGAATCGGTCCCATCTCGAAGCCGGTTAGAGGGTTGCCAACTGTGGCGGCCCGGCGGCCGGACGGGATATCCGGGAGAACCTGACACCGCAGTCGCTTGCGGAAAACGGGTTCCCAGATGAGCGTAAACGACGGTAGAGGTATGCCATGAGCGAAACTGGTTCCCCATCTTCTATTGCCATTGCGGCCATTTTGGGTCGTAAAGTCGGCATGACACGCATTTATGATGAAACCGGTGCGGTTGTACCGGTGACGGTCGTGCAGGCCGGCCCATGTGTGGTGACTCAGGTTAAAACTTCAGACGGGCGCGACGGTTACAATGCCGTTCAGCTTGGGTTTGAAGATGTTCGCACGCAGCGGGCATCGAAGCCGATCATTGGTCATTGCCAGAAGACGGGCAACACGACGCCGAAGAAATTTTTCCGGGAAATCCGGCTCGACGATAAACCGACGGTTGCGACAGGTGCAACGGTCGATGTTTCGCAATTTGATGCAATCAAATATGTGGACGTGGTCGGCACCAGCAAGGGTAAAGGGTTTCAGGGCGTCATGAAGCGTTGGAACTTTGGCGGCCAGCCGGGCTCGCACGGTACGGAGCGTAAGCACCGTTCGCCGGGATCCATCGGTGGCGGCCAGGGAACCCGTGGTCATGGTCGGGGTATCAAGAAGGGAAAGAAAATGGCGGGTCACCTTGGAGATGAACGGGTGACGGCCCGAAATCTGCGGTTGGTGGGTGTGGATAAAAGCAAGCATCTGCTGCTGATCAAGGGGACGGTGCCGGGCGCCAACGGCGGATTGTTGTTTGTTCGGAGTGCCAAAACGATGAAGCACGGGGCGTGAGCCATGACGTGCTTGCGAAGCCGGTCGGTTGTCGGCGGCTTCGGTTCGAGGGTTGTCCACGGGGCGGCCCGTTTATGCGGAAGTATTAGAATATGATTGAATTGCCGGTATACAATCAGAGCGGTCAGGAAGTCGGTAAGCTGAGCGTTGACGAAAAGCAGCTTGGCGGCGAAGTGAATGCGGACCTGCTCAAGCAGGCGGTCGTGATGTACCACGCCAATCTGCGTCAGGGGACGGTGGCGACACGGGGTCGCGGCGATGTGGAGGGGTCCACCCGCAAGCTGTACAAACAGAAGCATACGGGCAGCGCGCGTCGCGGGAATATCCGCACGAACGTCATGAAGGGTGGCGGCATGGCGTTTGCGAAACGCCCGCGGGATTTCCGCCAGTCGATGCCCACCCGTCAACGCCGCCTCGCCCGTAATAATGCCATCCTCGCCAAAATTGAATCCAAACAGATAAAAATTCTCGATCAGTTGTCACTGCCTCAGGCCAAGACCAAGGAAATGGCCCGGGTGCTTTCCGCACTGAAGATTGATCGGTCGGTGCTCATTGCGCCGGCCAAAACCGATCAGACTCTCGTGCTTTCATCCCGCAATATCCCCAATGCCAGCATCAAGCCGGCCTTGGAAATCAATGCCTACGACATCCTGAAGGCGAAAACGCTGCTGATGACACGCGAGGCGATGGAGACGCTTTTGAAATCGCCGGTCAAAAACGCCGGCGCAACCGGTGCATGAACAATCGGCCGTTGAGCCGCAATGAGGAATGAATATGGAATTGACAGCAACCGACATCATCAAACGCCCGTTGATATCTGAAAAGAGTTATCACTACGGCGAGCGATTCAATGCCTACAGCTTTGAAGTGGACAAGCGGGCTGACAAAGAGCAGATTCGCCGGGCGGTGGAGGAGATCTACAAAGTGAAGGTGGATGACGTCCGCACGATTGTGCTGCCGGGCAAGCCGAAACGCACGCGGAAAGGCGAGAAAACGACGCCCTCGTGGAAGAAGGCGATTGTCAAGGTGCACGGCGATCATAAGCTGGAAATTTATTAATCGTCGCCCGGCCGATCCGGGATTTTTGAATCAGATGGAATGGTGAGTGCCTTATGCCGATTAAACAATATAAACCTGTAACCGCCGGACGGCGTTTTTCGTCGGTGAATGCGTTTACGGAAATCACCC
>JAJZNY010000256.1 GCA_021852245.1 Planctomycetota bacterium
AGTTTGACGATACCGCAGGCAGCGAAAACATCTTCCTCCATGCCCAGCATGACATGCATCACAGAGTTAAGAATAATTATTATCTCACCGTCGAAAAGGAAAGCCACATCACCATCGGCGGCGCCAGCCATGTTCATCATAAGGACGCCCTGCATGTGCAGACGGACGGTAAGCATCTCGAGGCCGTCAGCGACGATCGCAATCTGAATGTCAGCGGAAATGAAATGATAAAAATTGGCGGAACCAGCAGCAACCAGGTGCAGGGAAACGTCTCCTCCAAGTTTGCCGCCTCGTGCTATCAGGAGGTCGCCCAGCAGTTGTACATCAAAGCCGACACCATTATCCTCGAGGCGGCGACCAACATCACGCTGAAAGTCGGAAACAGTTCCATTGCGATGGATTCCAGCGGCATCACCATCGCCTGCGGCGAGTTCGAAGTGGACGGCCAGTCTTCCGCTAAAATATCTGTCGGTGCCGCTGCACTTTCCCTCAGCAGTTCCGACGGTAAGTTGGCCGTCGGCGGCAGCACGCTTGATCTTTCCGCCGGTTCGGCGAAGCTCTCGGCGCCGGCCGTGTCGCTTGGTTCATGATCGCTCGTTTGGAGGTTGATTCCATGGCATCGCCGCAATCCGGAACCGCAATTACTCCAACGGACCCGACGCCACCCGTCTCCGCAACGGAAGCGGCGCAGGCCACGCTCGGCAACGTGACAAGCTATTCCACCTCGGCCGAGAGCATTGCTTCGTTGAACATGCCGTCCGCATCAACCGATTCGGCATCGGCAGGAGCGGCGGGCCGTTCACCGGCCCCGCAGGTATATTCCGCGGGTGATTCGCCGCAAGACGCCTCCGCCAGTTCGGCCAGCTCCGCAGGCGTATCGCCACCGCCGGCAGCGGGTCATTCCGGCGCCGATAGCGATTCCGATGATCAGGATGATGGTGCGACCGGTTTTGACAGCGACGCCTACGCGTAACGGCGACGTCTTGAGCAATGGAGAAAACCATGCGTTTCCAACAGAGTCTTAAATAAAGGAGAGCGAATCATGCCGCAACTCGTTGTCACCGGCGCCATGATGGCGTGCAGTTTTGGCGCTGCCCCGGCGGCGCTCAATGCCACCTCCGCGCCGACGGTCATGGCGTCAACACCCGCTGCCACCATCATGGATCACGCGCCGATGGTGAACATCCCGTCATTCGGCATGTGCACCAGTGAGGCCAATCCGGCCGTAGCCGCTGCCACCGCTGCCGCACTCGGGGTCCCCACTCCGTCCGCCTGCGTCCCCAACACGGTCGCTCCCTGGACCCCCGGTGCAACGAGCACCACCATCAATAATCAGCCCGCACTCACATCCTCCTGCACCTGCAATTGCATGTGGGGTGGTGTGATTACCATTACCAATCCGGGCCAGACCGTGGTCACCGCGAGTTGATCTCGTGCGGATATCATGGATTCGATATCGGATGGTACTGGCAGCAGGTGTGGGTGAAAGTCGCCGGGCGGTTCGCAGAGCAGGAGATTATGATCAATTACCTTAAACAAAAAATGCCTGACGGGTTTTTCCCCGCACCATTCCCTGACCAGACCGCCTCACCGCTTCGAATCTGCCTGGTGGTTTCGCACGAGGAAAAACCGGAGCGGCTTGTACCACTGGCGACGGGGCCTCTCGTCCGTTCCTTTCTTGGATGTCTGATCGACGCCGACGACCGGGTATTGGACTGGCTCGCGCTGGAATTTCAGGCGCGGCCTGCGGAACTTGCCCGCCCTATCGCCGATCGTCTTACCAATCAGGCCCTCGATGAGCTCTGGAAGAACTCGGTGCGTGGAATAAAAGCTGCCGGTGTTGATGATGTGGCCACGGGGTGGGAGCTTCGCCATCCGCCGCCGCTGGTGCTTCATCGCCACGGCCACACATTGGAATATTTTTCTCTGGATGGTACCGCACCCCTGCGCCTCTGCACCGATGCCGGAAAGCTCGCCGCCGCCGGTCTTCCTGATTATGCCGGCAGTTGCGCCCGTTACGTAGCGTTTGATCGGCCCGATGCGCCCACCGAATTTTTCGCGGCTGAGGAACCGGTCGTGGCCGCAGGCCGATCTCTGACAGACCTTATGGCGGAACGCGATTACCTGCCGATCAATCCCGGCTGCAGATTTCTTCGCTGCCGTATCGCCGCGCCCATTGATCCCGCCTCGGTCGCCGACGTCTTCGGTGGCGCTCCGTGGAGTGGTCTCAAGGCGGGAAGAGATGTGGTCGATGTCGGCGGGTTGGTGCAGATTGTGACCGACCGCGACCGACCACCAACATCCTCAAGTCTATTCCTTTCACGCCACGGACATTGGGGCCGGACCATTGAGGGGCTGCATCTGAAAATAAAAATGCTCTCCGATATGGCCGTGTCGGTGCGTGCCCTGCTTTCCGACATGCATCGACCGATCCTCAATCTTTCACTCTCCGGATTCACCGCGCGTGTTTCGTCCCCCTCAGTCGGGCTGCCTTTTCTCTGGACGGCGCAGGTCGGCTTGGTGGACACGGGAATCGCCATCCCGATTCAAATAGCGGCCGGTTCGGTGGAAATATTTACGCCCGCCGTTGGCCTGCCCAACTCGATTTATCAACCACAACGGGCGGACGTCCGTGCCGTTGCCGGGCATGCCGATTTTCGTCTACGTCGCGTCGAGACCGATGCACAGAATCAGATCCTGATCGACGGTACGCTGGTGGCACGCGAAACCGAGATGCCAACCGATGCCGCCCTCTCTATCCGGATGACATTATCTGGGCGAGAGATCAGTCTCGCCGGGAGTGCATCACCGGGTGCGGCTCCAGGGGAGTGGCAATTCAACGGCACGCTGCAATCGCAGCAGCCGGAAACCATGGCTGCATTAAAAGCTGCGGAAGGGGCGGTATTTAATAATATCTGGTTGGATATCCTGCCGAACTGCGATGCCGCCTTTGACATTTACGCCCTTGCCGTCTGCTTTACCCGTGTCCTGCTGGGAGGATCCGCCAATCCGTTGCCGGCGCTGATGGATGATCTTCATGCGTTGGCCCGTCTTTTAGCTACAGAAGGGGCAAACCGGGGTGATCGGCTCATCAAGCTGATCACAGAAGACGAGCGTTTCAAAAAATCCTTCGGCGTTGAGAATGTTTTTCTGGATCCGCAACTCAGGCAATCTGCTCCGGAGATGATTCCAATGGAGATATGGCGTAAACTGTTGGAATTACTTCTTAAAATGCTGCCCGGGATTCTGCCGGATGCGTTCCTTCGACGCTACGGCGGTGTTCGCGGTAAAAACCAGGCCGCCTGCTTTGACAGCCTGTGCGACTCTCTGACCAGCCTGCTCGTGCAGACCCGCAGTCTGATGGTGATTGATTGGCGGATGAACCGCGA
>JAJZNY010000100.1 GCA_021852245.1 Planctomycetota bacterium
CTACAATCTGCGGCATATGTTCGGCCTTCAAGGAGCCATCGTTGTCGATTGATTTGCAGACGCTGCCGGAGCTTTCGCAGTTTTCCGCCATGCTCAAACCGGGGACCGTGGTGCCGGTGTATGTGCGGCTCATGGCGGATCATCTCACCCCGGTTACGGCCTACAAACTGATTTCCGAAGAAAGTCCACACGCATTTCTGCTGGAATCGGTCGTTGGGGGCGAACGCGTGGCACGATACAGCTTTCTCGGGGCGGATCCGCAGGCCGTGCTGACCGCATTCGGGCATGACATCACCATTGAGGATGCCGCCGGCACCCGGCAATCAAAATCGCCCGACCCGATCGCCGATCTGGAAAAGCTGCTCGGCCCGCACCGCTCGCCGAAGATTCCCGGCTTGCCCGCATTTACCGGCGGTATCGTCGGTTATGCCGGATACGACACCGTTCGTTACCTTGAGGGGGAAAAACTCAGCACCCCGCCGCCGGATGTGCGCCATCTGCCCGATGTCCTCTTCGGCCTGTACCACGAGCTGGTGGTGTTTGATCATGTGAATAAAACCGTTCTGGTGATCGCCAATGTACGCTCGGATGCTTCCGACCGGCGCCCGGCCGCCGAGCTTTACGCCGACGCCGCCCGCCGGATTGAGAAGCTCGTCGCGAAACTCAACCGCCCCATCGCCGCCCATGCGCAGGTGATCCCCAAAACACCTACCGCCACACCAGCGTACCGGAGCAATTTCAAGCCCGCCGAATTTGAGGCGGCCGTGGAAAAAGCCCGCCAGTACATCGCCGCCGGCGATATTTTTCAGGTGGTGCTTTCACAATGTCTCGAGCTGGCAACCCGCGCCGCTCCGTTCGACATTTATCGCTCTCTGCGCATGATCAACCCGTCGCCGTTCATGTTTTACATCAAAAGCCCGCACTGCATCCTCGTCGGTTCATCCCCGGAAATCATGTGCCGGGTGGAGAACGGCGTCGTGACCAACCGTCCGCTGGCCGGAACACGCCGCCGCGGCGCGACGCCCGAGCAGGATGCGGCGCTGGAGCGCGAACTGCTCGCCGATCCCAAGGAGATTGCCGAGCATGTGATGCTGGTGGATCTGGGCCGCAATGATGTGGGGCGGGTGGCGGAACTCGGCTCGGTTCAGGTTTCCGATGCGCTCACCGTCGAACGCTACAGCCATGTCATGCACATCACCACCAACGTATCGGGGCGGCTCGCGGCCGGTAAAACCTGCTTCGACGCCCTGCGCAACACCCTGCCGGTGGGTACCGTCAGCGGGGCGCCCAAGATTCGGGCGATGCAGATCATCGATGAACTTGAACCCACACGCCGCGGACCGTACGCCGGGGCGGTGGGGCATTTTGATTTTTCCGGCAACATGGATACGTGCATCGCCCTGCGCACGATGGTGATTACTA
Organism: Planctomycetota bacterium; assembly: GCA_021852245.1. The sequence goes on from JAJZNY010000100.1 coordinate 1,423, forward strand.
AAAATTTATCAGACTCCGGCCACACGGTTTTTGTTCAGGCAGGGGCGGGTCTGGTAGCCGATTCTGTGCCCGCTAATGAGTATCAGGAATCGCTCAGCAAGGCGGAAGCACTGCTCAAGGCGGTGGCCATGGCGGAAGCGGGGATGTGAAAAAAACGCCGGATATTGCTGAATTTCGGCGCCAAATGGTGGCGGGATGGCTTGACCGGAGCGGAATTCGGTCATCATAAGATTCTGTTTCACATGATCTTACGATCTTTTTTCACGGCCGACATCAGGCTTAATCAAATCTTAGCGCAAGCTTAAGCGGCACTAAACTTGACACCCATATCTTAACTGTGGCGAACAGACGGGGATTTTGTCGCTACAGTTGTTCTGGAGCGATCAAAATCCCGGCGGTCGGGCGAGGCTCGCGGCATCAGGCCGCACGCATCTTCCGACCGTCAGGTTTCACTTGGCCCTATTAGAGGAGGCAACTCAATGGCTGCGGCAGTCAACAACCAACTGCATGCCCGCGAAGTATCCGAGGCACTGAATGAAGTAAAATTCAGCGGCTTCCATCTTCGCGCTATCATCACAGCGGGAATGGGATTCTTTACATCCGCCTATGACCTCACCGTCATCGGTACCGCCTTGGCACTTGCAGGGCCGGAGTGGAAAAAGACATTTCTCGCTGGCGATCCGCACGGAGCCGCGAGCTTTGCTTGGCTTATGGGATTGGTCGCCTCGGTCTCGCTTGCGGCGACATTCATCGGTGCGATGGTCTTCGGGGTCATCGCCGATAAAATCGGTCGCAAAAGCGTCTACGGAATTGAGGCGGTCCTGATGACCATCGGTGCGATCGGCAGCGCCTTCGCCGGCGGTCCGATTGCGATGATTATCTGGCGTACCATCATGGGTTTCGGTATCGGCGGTGATTATCCCCTCTCCGGAACGCTGATGGCCGAATATGCCAACCGCGAAAATCGCGGAAAGATGGTTGGTATGGTCTTCTCCTGCCAAGCCCTCGGCTTCCTGCTCGGCCCCATCGTTGTCCTTACCCTCCTTGCCGCTGGCGTAAGTCATGACCTCACCTGGCGCATTGCCTTGGGTGTAGGTGCTCTGCCGGCTTTAGGCGTCATCATCCTTCGCCGCACCATGCCGGAATCTCCGCGTTGGCTCGCCCGTGCCAAGGGTCGCGCTGAAGAAGCCGCCGCCGCACTCACCCGCTATTCCGATGGCGTCACCTCGGCCGCCGGGAAAGATTCGGTTGTCCGCGAGCCCCTCTCCAAATACGCCTTGACCCTGCTCGGCACGGCCGGTGCCTGGTTCGTCTTTGACTATGCATACTACGGTAACACCATTGGCATGCCGATGATTATTAAATCCGTCGCGCCCCATGGCGGGATGATGGCGTCGGTGGCGTGGAACGTTCTGATATTCGGAATCTTCGCCGTCCCCGGCTACGTCGCAGCCTTTATGTTCTGCGACCGGCTTGGACGCAAGACGATTCAGATGTTGGGCTTCGCGCTGATGGGCCTCATGTTCCTCATCCTCGGCGCGGTACCATCGCTGAGTCAGAACGCCGTCGGATTCATCACCATCTTCGGGCTCAGCTATTTCTTCGCTGAATTCGGCCCCAATGTGACCACATATGTTCTTTCGTCCGAACTCTTCCCGGTGAATCTGCGGTCAACCGGGTTTGGAATTTCGGCCGGCATTGCCAAAATCGGCGCGTTCATTGGTGTCATCGCCTTGGGCCCCATTCTGGCCAAGCTCGGCTTCTCCGGCGGCATGTATCTGTCCTTCGGCATGTCGATGGTTGGGTTGATCCTCACCGCGATATGCATCAAGGAACCGGCCGGCAAGTCGCTGGAAGAAGCGGGTCGGGAAAGCAACTGGGTTGAGCCGGAAAGAGCGACCTCTTCCCGCGTCGCCGTCGGTGTCTGATTAACGATTCGCAACGCAGTGATCATCAAA
>JAJZNY010000455.1 GCA_021852245.1 Planctomycetota bacterium
GACATCACGCCCGATCCGCATGGCGTACTGATTTTACCTTTCGGCTACCACGGATGGAGCATGCTCTGGCAGGTTCAAGCACATTTCGCCTTTTCCATGGTCGATGGCTACACCGGCATCGTGCCGGGCGATTATTCAAAAAGTCCTTTGGTGCCCATGTGGCTTTCTCATGGGCCGATGGGTACGAACTACGCCGCCCAACTTAAGGCGTTTCTACAGCATCGGCACATCCGTACCGTCATTGCCATTACTCCGCTTAACGCGCGGGAAACGCAGATTATCGCCCCACTGGGATCGCCCCGTTTGACTCTCGGCCGCGCAGAGATATTCGGCTACGTTCCGCGATGGATACGGGTGGAAAAACTCCTCAAGCTAAGGCAATCGACGACGCCCAACCGCCGATGATCAACAGCGACAGGATTATTTTCACCTCCGCTTGAACTGCTTTTCAAGCTGCGCGAAACTGAGCCGGACGGTGGTGGGCCGGCCGTGTGGGCAATTGCTCGAGCGCTCAATCTCGTGGCGACGGATCAGCAGGGCATCGATTTCCGTAGCTGAAAGCGGATCGCCCGCCTTGATGGCCGCCTTGCAGGATGCCATGTCCAGAATCTCATGTAGCAAGGCTTCATCGCCGATGTTGCAATCCGCCTCATCGAGATAGTCCAGCAGCAATCGGATAAACGCACCGGCGTCGAGCCGCGCCAAAAGGGGCGGTAATCCCTGAACGGCAACGCTCTGTGCATCGAATCGGTTGATCTCAATGCCGAGTTTTTCCAGTGTGGGCCGAACTCTCTCCAGATTGTTCGCCTGCCGGTCGTTGACCTCCACCATCACCGGCAGAAGCAGGCGCTGCGACTCCAGAGGTCCTTTGCGGACACGCGAGAGCAATTCCTCATAGAGAATTCGCTCGTGGAGGGCGTGTTGGTCAATGAGCACAATACCCTGATCGTCCTCCGCGACGATGTACCGATTATGCAGTTGAATGCATTTAATATTCAGCGCTGGCGCTACCACCGGCGGTATCGTCTCGCGGGTGGTCGTTTGCTCCTCGATCGATGGCGCCGGCTCTGTGACGGACGGCGAGATGGTATCGGCACCCGGAGCGACGGACGGCGACTCACCCAGCCCGCGCAGCGGAAGGGCCGGTTGCGGCTGGATCGGCGGCTGGCGGAAGAATTCGGCCAATACCTGCCGCGTTTCATCCCAACTGCTCGTTCGCACAGGCGCAGGTGAGCGGAGAGGTGGGGTGGACGTGGTGGAGGAATCCGGATTCAGCGATGCCGGCCGGGTCAGATCGGTCTGCAATAATTTTTGCCGCAGTGCTCCGAGCACCATGCGGAACGGGATATTCGCATCGCGGAAACGGACCTCGGTCTTCTGCGGATGGACGTTGACATCAAATGCCGCCGGGTCCATCTCGACATACAGAATGGCAACCGGGTGCTGGTGCGGATCAATCAGCCCACGATACGCCTCTTTCATCGCATGAAGCATGCTGCGGTCACGGATATACCGGCCGTTGAGGAAAATAAATTCATGTCGATTGGTGCCACGGGCGGTCTCGGGCACACCGATAAAACCCGTTATCCGGGCGGCAGCGTCCTCGTGGTGGATCGGCAGCAAGCGGCCGCGCAGATCTTTGTCGATGGCAGCGGCAATGCGCTCCGCGGTGTCGGTGACGGCGGGCAGTTCCAGAACTTTTCGCCCATTATGTTCCAATGTAAAAGCGATGTCCGGTTGCGCCAGTGCGGACCGCAACACCATATCATGAATATGGCCGAATTCGGTCGCATCACTGCGTAAAAATTTACGCCGGGCCGGGACGCAATAAAACAAGTCCCGCACTTCGATGGTCGTTCCAACGGCCGCAGCGCACGGAATCGGTTCGCCGATGACGCTTTCGCTCGCATCTAGCCGAATGCCGCCCGCGTCGGTCGGACGACGGGTGATCAGGGTGGCGTGGCTCACACCCGCCACGGATGCCAGCGCCTCCCCGCGAAACCCGAGCGTCTGAATACTGAAAAGATCATCCACATCCCGGATTTTGCTTGTGGCGTGGCGTGCAAAGGCGAGCCGGGCATCTTCCTCGGACATTCCGCATCCGTTATCGGTTACACGTATCAGGGTGCGTCCGCCGTCCTGAACCACCACGGTGATGCGGGTCGCACCGGCGTCGATGGAATTTTCAAGGAGTTCCTTGATAACGCTCGCGGGGCGTTCCACCACTTCACCCGCTGCAATTTTATTGATGAGCGAATCAGGCAGGACGGCGATGGCCCGACGGGAAGCAGTATCGGAAAGCTGCACGTTCATAGACGTACAAAATACCGTATCGAAAGGCTCTTTGCATCCTGCGATTTCCAGCTGGATATTGCACGCGAAAAAGCGCCCAAGCAGCACCGGTAACGGAGGGATGATCCGCGGGAGGCTCGTAGGGGTTTAGCGCTATGGGTCGATATGGCGCCGGATTTTCAGTACATTACAACCATGGATAACCCGCAGCAGGATACCCGGTCTACTTCCGCCTACGCCTCATCCGAGTCGGCCGGGGGAGCTGTGCGCGGTGCGCACCCATACGCTCATATCGTGCGCGATACCCTGCTGAGCCCACGGCGCTGGCTGGAGACGTGGTACGGGGCGTACGCCATTCTTGGAGCCGTATCCTCCGGCATTATCCCTATCACCCTCCCCCTGATGATGTCAAAATTGACCGGCGAACTGAGTACCGTCGGTTTTGTGATGGGGGCGTTTAATCTCGGTGCGATCACTTCGCCACTATGGGGCAATATTGCCGACCGAACCAAGAAGTTTCGTCTCATCTTCTTTAGCGGGCTGGCGGTTGAAGCTGTTGGCTTGGTGTTATTTCCGCTATTGCACGGCCTGCTCGCCTGGTTTCTCATTGCGCTCGCCATGGGTACCAGCACGGCCGCCGTTTCCACCTGCGCCACCTTGATGGTCGTGGAATTTCATCCTGCCGACGAATGGACGCCGCGCATCGGCTGGCTGCAAACGTTTAACGGCGCCGGGCAATCCATTGGGTTGCTGCTCGCCGGCATTCTGGTTGCCGCCGGGTACCGAACCGCACTGTGGACCGGGGCAGCCATGTTGGTGCCTGCCATCGGCCTTGGCGTCTGGGGACTCCGGCGGTCGGTGTTGCGTCACGCTGCGGATCCCACCATCACCCTGCGGTGGATTCGATCACACGCCGATCTGACGCCGATCGGTCGATTTGCCCGCGTCGAATTGCTGGGCGGTGGCGTACTGAGGCATTTTTCCGTCATCAACATCCGCGGACTGAAAAATATCGGCAGCCTGCTGCCGACGCGCTTCGGCCGATTCATCGCTTCGATCTTCATCTTCTTTTTCG
>JAJZNY010000151.1 GCA_021852245.1 Planctomycetota bacterium
GCGATCCGGAAGCGCAGGTGCTGATGATGCGGCTCAAGAGCGATCTGGTTGAGGCGATGATGGCCTGTATCGACCGTAAGCTGGACCAGATCACGCTGGAGTGGGACCCCCGCCCTGCCGTGTGCGTAGTGCTTGCCAGCGGCGGCTATGGATGGGAACGCGACGAAAAAGTTGTCAAAGGCGTACCGATCAGCGGCCTGCAGGAAGCGGCCATGATGCCGGATGTCAAGATTTTCCATGGTGGAACGGCGATGCGCGATGGCCAACTGGTCACCAATGGCGGCCGGGTGCTGAGCGTTTGTGCACTGGGCGAGAATCTCGATCAGGCCCGGCAGAAGGCGTACGCTGCGGTGGAGAAAATTTCGTTCCCCGGCATGCAATATCGCCGGGATATCGGCAAAAGCGGCGGATAATCAGGTTTGTTCCGTATCATGATGGGCCAACTTTGGCGACCCATTTTTGATGACTTCTCAGCGAAGCCCGGTGCCGCGAATGCGAGGGTTTTGGCAACCGATCCATTCGCTACAAATAGTCGTGTATGCGATCTCCAAGTCCGCGTGCGAGATTCGGTATCACCCGTTTTTGGCAATTAAGCGGCGATCGGCTAATATGATACGCCGTTGTCGGCACATAAAATGGGTTATGTGACGGTTGTTGCGGCACCCGGAAATGAGAATGGCTCGAAAACCCTATCTGAGACAATTGGCGATGATCGGCACCGTGCTGGCTGCGATTTTTGCGCTGGCGGCAGCCGTTCAGGCTGATGGGGGCTTGGGAGCCATTGGAAATGGCGTCGGAGGCCGGATACCGGTCTTCACCGGTGCCGGGCCGTCCAACATCTCTGCCTCGATCGGTACATTGGGTACCTGGCGCTTGACGCTTATTGATTGCATGGCGATCGGCTGGCTGGTTTGCAGCGTCATGGCGACATCCCGGCGGCAGCGCCTCGGCGGCGATATCCGCCGGTGTGATACCCGAGAATCGATGCCGATTTACGGACACACGATCCGCTCCATTCGTCAAACCATTGTGCACATCCAGATGCCACCCCCCTGCCGCTGAATTCTATTTTCGGCATGTCACGTCGCCGCCGAAAGGCTGCATCAATAATAATGCTCATTAGCACAGGGTGGAATCATGGTAGTCAATATTATCAATCGCTCGCTGGCAAAAGTATTCGGATCACGCAATGACCGCCTGATCAAGGCATATCGGGAGCGTGTCATCGCCATCAACGCGCTGGAACCGGCGGTTCGGGCACTGACGGACGGGCAGCTTCGCGCCAAGACGGCCGAACTGCGAGAGCGTCTTGCCAAAGGGGAATCGGATACCGCTGTACTTCCGGAAGCCTTTGCGATTATGCGTGAGGCGATGGATCGGCATATCGGTCTGCGGAACGTGCTGGATCCGCGGCGGAACTTCAACCCGGAATTGCTCGACGCAGCATCCCGAGAACTCTTTGCAGAGGCCAAGGCCAAATGCGTGAAGGAGCAGGACTGGCGTTTTGTGGAAATCCCGCCCCAGCTCTACGAAGGGATTCGTGCGGTGGTGCCGGAAGCCCGACCTCCGTTTCGAGCCCGCCCCTTCGATGTGCAGCTCATCGGCGGTATGGTGCTTTATGACGGCAAGATTGCTGAAATGTCCACCGGCGAAGGCAAAACATTCGTCGCACCCCTTGCCTGTTACCTGATGACGCTCCGCGGCATGCACTGCCATGTGGTTACCGTCAATGATTATCTGGTGCGGCGCGATGCGGCATGGGTGGCGCCGGCGTTTTACGCATTGGGGCTTTCGGTAGGATACATCCAGGCGCATATGGATAACGAACCGCGCCGGGCGGCGTATCAGTGTAATGTCACCTACGGCACCAGCAGCGAATTCGGCTTTGATTACCTCCGCGACAATATGAAGCAGAGTGTGCAGGAGCAGGTGCAGGGGCCGCTGGACTTTGCCATCGTGGACGAAGTGGACAGCATCCTCATCGATGAAGCCCGAACGCCTCTGATTATCAGCGGACCGGCGCATGATGATTCCCCCCGCTACCGCGCCGTCGACGAAGTGGTACGGAAGCTGATCGCCTGTCAGCAGCCGTGGCAGAAGGCCAAGGATCGCGTTGATGCCATCAAACGGCGCATCGGGGCGGCGGAAGGTGAAATTAAATTAATCCGTGGCGACAAGGAAAAAATTAAGCAATACGAAGAAATCATCCGCACCGGCCAGGCGGAACTGGTGGAAGCCGAGGCGGCTCTGGCCCGCGAAGTCAGCATGTACGAGGTGGAACTCGACCGAAAATCCGTCCATCTGACGCACGAGGGAACGCAAAAGGCGCAGGAATTTGCAGGTGTTGGATCGTTCTACATCGGCAGCAATATGGATTGGCCGCACCTGCTGGAACAGAGTCTCCGTGCGCACGTGGTCTATGAGCGGGACAAAGAATATGTCGTGCAGAACGGTGAAGTTATTATTGTTGACGAATTCACCGGGCGATTGATGGTGGGACGCCAGTGGAGCGACGGTCTGCATCAGGCCGTTGAGGCCAAGGAGCGCGTCACCGTCAAACCGGAAACGCAGACCATGGCGACCATTACCCTGCAGAATTTCTTCAAACTATACAAACGACTCGCGGGCATGACCGGAACCGCGATGACCGAAAGTGAAGAATTCGCCAAGATATATTCATTGGAAGTTGTGGCCATTCCCACCAATCGCCCCGTCGCCCGGCGGGATTTGGAAGATCTCATTTTCATGAGCGAACGCGGCAAATGGAAGGCCATCGGCCAGACGATTGCCGAGGCGGCAGCGCGCGGCCAACCGGTGCTCGTCGGCACCACCAGCGTTGAAAAATCAGAACGGCTCTCCAAGCTGCTCACCAGCGAATATCATCTGGATCATGAAGTGCTCAACGCCAAAAATCATGAACGCGAGGCGGAGATCATCGCCAAAGCCGGCCAGCAGATCAAACGACCTGACGGAAGCGTCGTGGGCGCCATTACCATCGCGACCAACATGGCCGGTCGCGGCACCGATATCTCACTCGGTGAGGGTGTGGCGGCCGTCGGCGGATTATTTGTACTGGGCACCGAACGACACGAATCGCGGCGTATCGACAATCAGCTTCGCGGCCGGGCCGGGCGGCAGGGAGATCCGGGCCTGACCTGCTTTTACCTGAGTCTTGAAGATGATCTGATGAAACTCTTCGCCGGTGATTTTACCCTGCGTGCCCTCCAGCGGCTGGGCATGCAGGAAGATGAAGCCATCGAGCATCATTTCGTTTCCAAGGCGGTGGAACGCGCGCAGAAAAAAGTGGAGGAGCGCAACTTCGGCATCCGCAAAAATCTGCTGGAATATGATGAGGTGCGTAACT
>JAJZNY010000098.1 GCA_021852245.1 Planctomycetota bacterium
CTGGAAGGCCGCCATTCCCAAAGCGTTTAAGAAACGCATAGACCTGGCGACCGCGGATATTGGCGGCATGCTGCTTTCCTCCGCGCAAGCCGATGCGATTTTATCCATGCAGTTGCAACGCCTGGTAGGCCTGGAAATTGACAAGCTGACCGAAGAATACAACAAGCTCGTGGGTGAAATTGAAGATTATGAATTGATTCTCAGTGATGAAAAACGCGTGCTGGATATTATCCGCGAGGATACCATTGAACTGAAGGAAAAGTTCGGCGATGAACGCCGCACGCAAATCACCAACGATGCCACCGATATTAACATTGAGGACCTCATTGCCGATGAACAGGTGGTTGTAACCATCAGCCACGAGGGATACATCAAACGCATGCCGCTGGACACCTACCGCAAGCAGGGCCGGGGCGGGCGGGGTGTTGTTGGCGCGGATTCCAAGGAAGGCGATTTCATTGAACATCTTTTCATCGGTTCCACTCATGATTATCTGATGTTCTTTACCAATCTGGGCCGGTGCTATTGGCAGAAGGTCTATGATGTGCCGCAGATGAGCCGGCAAAGCAAAGGCCGGTCCATTGCCAATCTGGTGGAAATGCAGGCGGATGAAAAACTCGCCGCCGTGCTGGTGGTGCGCGACTTCTCCGATGAAGCGAAACACCTGGTGATGACCACAGCCAAAGGCATCATTAAAAAGACGCTGCTGAAGGCGTATGGCAACCCGACGAAGCGCGGCATTATCGCCATTGGCCTGGATAAGGGCGACAGCGTGATCGGGGTGGGTGTCACCAACGGCAAGGATCAGATTGTGCTGGCCACCCGTAGCGGCATGGCGGTGCGCTTTGAAGAAACGGAAGTGCGCGACATGGGCCGGCAGGCCGGCGGCGTGAAAGGCGTGGAACTGGAAAAAGGCGATGAAGTGGTGGAAATGGTCATCGTGCCGCAGGGGCTGGACCATGGGGATAATCAGGTTACGCTGCTGACAGCCTGCGAGCACGGCTATGGCAAGCGCACACGCGTGGAGGAATACCGCCTGACCCATCGCGGCGGCAAAGGCGTCATTAATATCCGCACCACCGACCGCAACGGTCCGGTGGTATCGGTCAAACCGGTAACGGATAACGACGAACTGATGATGATCACGCGCAACGGTCAGGTTGTGCGCATCGGCGTAACCGGGGAACTGCGTGAAATGGGCCGCGCCACGCAGGGCGTGCGGCTGATCCGCCTGGATGAAGGCGACATACTGGTCAACGTGGCCCGCGTAGCCCCGGAAGACAAAGACGACGACACCCCGCTGCTGGACGGTGCGGGGAAATAGTTTCGGTACCCCAGTATGAGGAGTAATGGTGCTCGATTCGCTGACCATTTCAAATTATCGCTGCTTTCGGGAATTCCGGGTTAATAAGCTGGCTCGAATAAATCTGCTTTTGGGTAAAAATAACTCCGGAAAAACAGCGATCCTTGAGGCGATCATGCTTTTGGCCACGCGCGGTGATCCGGGAATATTATTCCAGATCTCCCGGCGAAGGCAGGACGAGCTTGTGCAACTTCCGGCGATCCCCGGTGTTCCGTTGGTCGATTTCGCCCAGTTTGTGCACGGACGCAGTACCGCCATAGGTGAGAGTGACTTTTATATCTCCTCGCAACCCGGACCTCCGGGTGTCGGATTTAAAGTTGACCCGCTAGCCACGGGGACGCCCCCAACCGATCTCCGCCTGCCGGCGCCCGACGCACTACTCCGGATAGGGTCTGTGTTGGATGGTAAATTCACCGGCGAAACATTCGTGTGGCCGATGAGCCGCAGCGGCGCTATCCTGTTTCCGCCCAATCGGTTCCCGGAACATGCTCAGACTCGCTACGGTGCTGCGCAGCACGTAATGTATCTCGGCCCCGGCCTGCCTACGTCCCAGGAACTTGGCACCATGTGGGGCTTTTTGCAGATGACAAGAGGATTGGAACAACAGGTATACAAAATCGTGCAGTTGATGGTACCAGAAATTGTCGACATCGTCTTTCCGCCAGTTGGCTCGGATAATGATTTTCGCGGTGCCGTATTGGTTGGAATTGAAGGCCAGAAGAATCGCGTTCCGCTTGGCAATTTCGGCGACGGGGTACGCCATCTACTTCAGGTTGCCATTGCAATATGCTCGGTTTTACAGGGGGGCATCCTCTTACTTGACGAATTCGAAAACGGCCTTCATTACTCTCTGATGCCACGGCTTTGGAAGGCGATCATTCAGGCGGCCAAGGATCGGGACATACAGATTTTCGCGGCAACCCATAGCAATGATTGTGTTAATGCTCTCGCCGGCATTGCTGGAGAGTCGTCCGATCTCTCTACGCAGGTAGCCGCACACCAGATCGACAGCCAGCTCTCGGATGGCATCACATTTTCAGGCCATGAGATTCGCATTGCCGTTGAGCACGAAATTGAGGTTCGCTGATGGCAGTCGGCAATATTTCTCGCTTGCATGTCGAGGGGACCGACGACCAGCATTCCATTATTCACCTGTTGCAGCGCAACGGAATCCAGTTTGATCATCCGCCGGTGGATATTCGCACTGAAAGCAACGACAGCAGATTGCTTGAGGCTATCCCCATTGCGATCAAGGCTGGAAAGAGCAAGAGTGTAGGTTTCGTAATCGACATCGATACCACACCAGCCGATCGTTGGGCTGCGATTCGAAACAAGGTGCTTTCAATCTCCGGCGACTTCCCAAGCCTGAAAGACTCTTTTCCGGAAGAACCATCTCAAAACGGGACGATCCTTGACATACCGGAGATTAAAAATCGTACGGGGTTCTGGTTGATGCCGGACAACCGAATGCGCGGCGGAAAACTGGAAAATCTGCTTGACACGCTGGTCATGCCCGGCGATTCGCTGCGATCGGTCGCGGAGATCGCCTCCACCCAATCACGTTTATACGGGGCCGAGTTCGCCCCGCGGGATCAAATCAAGGCAGCACTTCACACTTGGCTGGCCTGGCAGAAAGAACCGGGGCGCCCCTACGGAACAGCGATCAAAGCAAAATATTTCCAAAGCGACAGTCCAGTCGCCAGCGATTTTGTATCATGGTTTAAACGCCTCTTTGAGATACAATAGACACTGTGGAGCCCCAACGCCTCCATTCGATTAGGTCGAAGGAAAAACACGATCGACCCAGCCCCGTCCGCGTAGCCCCGGAAGACAAAGACGACGACACCCCGCTGCTGGACGGTGCGGGGAAGTGATGGTGAGCCTGCGGGGGTCGCGGATACTGCAAGTTACGATTCGGCCTTATTTCTCAACTGCCGTCTTGCTTGATTACTTTCGGCTGGACGACCTTGGGAGGCTGGCGATTGCTTGCGTGCGATTCT
>JAJZNY010000291.1 GCA_021852245.1 Planctomycetota bacterium
GTGGTCAGGTCGAGACAGCGATGTCCATGCATCTTTATTTTGATGCCGCCGAAGTGGCGTTCCGCATGATTTACCGCATCGACGGCAAGGTGATGCGGCAGCAGCCGCTCAAGCTGCCCAACAGCCCCAACAGTCGCAGTGGCTTTGTCTGCATTGAGCCGCGTGGTGGCGGCCCGGCAAGCTGAGGCTGATCCGCAAAGATGTTGATGGATGTCAGGTGGGTGTCGGCGACCTGTGAATGGGCGCCGGCACCCACCGCTGGGTAGAGCTTGGACGTTGGGTCAGATGATTGAGATGAAATCGAAATGGATCGTCCTGCCGGCGGCGTGCATGATCTCGCTTGCCGGATGCACGACGACCCGGTGTCTGCATACCGCGGCACCACTCACTGGAATTTCGCTTTCGCCGGTGGCCAAGGCAAAACTCAATGCCCAGGCGCGAATCACAGCCCTTAAATCCATCCGCCGCTGGACCGCCAGCCTGCCACACCCGATGTCACCCATTTTCCAAGATTCACTCAACTACAGCGATATGAAGGAGATTGATATGTTGAAGATCAAAAGACACTGGTTCGTCATGCCTGCTGCAGGATTATGCCTGCTGGCCGCCGGATGCAGTCAATGGACGCCGGCCCTGATTCACCGCGATTCGCACACTGTGGAAGCGATTACGCAGCAACAGTCCCCCACCGGGCCGACGGCCCACAACCCCGCAGTGGTGATCCTGCGACCGGCGATTCAGGCAGCCGCCCAAGCGGCTGGCCCGATGGGAGGAACGGTGCTTGGGATTGTCGCGGCGATTGCGAGTCTGATTGCGGGGGCCACGACCACCGCAGCGGCCCGTGCCAAATCGCAGGTGAATCGGCATAAACAGGCGGTGAGCGAACTGGCGCGGGTCATACCGCCCGGCACGATTTTGCACCCTGCGACGCAGCGCGTGGTTACCGCGGCCACGAGTTAATACCGTACGCACTTGAATTCAACGGCGGGGCGACCTCGATGATATCGGGGCCGCCCCGTCTGCATGGAGAGACATCTCATGAAAGATATTCTGGATCGATTTCGGGAGGAACCGGTGCGCTGGTCGGCGCTTTTTGCGCTCGCGGGCGTGATGATCGGAGCGGGAAGTGCGTCATTTTCCGTCGCTTCGTTCGCGTGGCGGCAGTCCGCCCGGCACACGCTTCACGATATTGACCGGGCCGTAGCCATGCAGGCCCTGCTGGATCATCAGCATGAACACACCCGGCAAATTAATGAAATTCTGCAAAACCAGCAGCGCAGCCACCGGGTTCTGATGCGCATGGAGTTGATACTCGACCGGCTGGCCCGCCGCGCGGATGTTTCCACAGCGGGCCAGAGGTAATGGCCTGCGGCGCCGGGCTCACCGGACGCCGTTGTATCCCGATCTTCCATCAGACGGAGTGGCATCATGAATATTTTATTGGTTCTTCCCACCACCCGCCGATGGCCGGCGGCGATTGCACGGCTGATGCGCTGGCACGAGCTTGCGTCCGGCCGCCATGCCATTGAATATCAATTGACGGCCGATGAGACCGAGCGCGCCGAGGCCATGGCGGCACGGGATCAGCTTGCGGCCTGCGGACTTCATGTGCGGGTGGAGTTAGGCCCGCCACATGGCAAAATTCACGCCTGCAACTTCGGCATTCCAATTTCCCCGGCATGGGACATCCTGGTTCTGGCGAGTGATGATTTTGCTCCCGTGCTTGCCGGCTGGGATGACTGCATCGCCGGTGCCATGGCGTGGCATTTTCCCGCGTTCGATGGGGTGCTGCATTTTCACGATGGCTATCTGGGCGCTGGGCGATTGATCACGCTGCCGGTGATGGGGTTTCATTATTATCGCCGGTTCGGCTACGTGTATCATCCGGGCTATCAATCGCTGTTCTGCGATAATGAACTGACAGAAGTTTCGCGGCGGATTCACAAGTATGCGTGGATTCATCTCGTCCTTGCCCGGCACGAGCATGGCGGGCCGCAGGGGGACGGAGTCTATATCGCCAACCAGCGGCATCACGCGGCGGATCAATTATTATTTCAGCGGCGCCGGGCCGCGGGCTTCGGGCTGCGTGTGCCGGAGATTTCCGTTCTGATACCGACGCTCCATTGCCGCCAACCGCTGGCGCAAACGCTGCTGAGAAGTCTGTACCGTCAGGTATGGGCACTTCCCGATCCGCATCGCGTGGAGATTCTCACTGCGCTGGACCAGCAGGAGCAACCCGTTGGGTGCAAGCGTAACGACTTGCTGAGCAAAGCCCGCGGTCGATATGTCTGCTTCATCGATGATGACGATCGGGTGGCGGATGATTATCTCGCCAGCCTGCTCGCGGCGATCGACGGCATGCCAGGTGCCGACTGCGTCGTGTTTCGTGGGCAATATTATGTGGATGGTCGGCCCGGGCTTGAATTTGATTTTGATCTGGCCTACACCGCCTATCGGAACACGGCCGAGAGATATGAACGCACGCCGAATCATTTATGTCCCGTCCGTCGGCAATCTGCCCTTCAGGCCCGATTCGATCCCGCCAATCGGGGAGAGGATCACGCCTACGCCCGGCGTCTGCGACCGCTGCTGCGAACGCAGGCCGTCTGCCGGGATGCAGGCGGCCGCAAAAAACTGCTGTATCACTACCAGTTTTCGCCCGCCGGCACGATGACGCAGAAATAAACGTCATTTGGCCGGTCATACCCGCCATTCCATCCGAAATCTGAGATCTGGAATCGCTGCCAGCCGTCGGGTAAATGCAGCCGCATATTCACCGGCGGCGCAGGTGGCTCGCCGAGGGTTTAATTTTTGCGCCAAATCCCTTATTCTCTCCAACTTGTTTTTGTAAGCCTCCATGGGAGTATGGACAAATGAAAATACATGAGTATCAGGCGAGGGAATTGCTCAGCAAAGCCGGAATTCCGGTTCCGCCGGCCGGCGTGGTTGAGACCGCCGACGCCGCCCGCGATGCATTCATCCGCAATGGCCTGCCGGTGCAGGTGATCAAGGCGCAGGTATTTGCCGGCGGCCGCGGCAAGGCGGGGTTTGTCAAACTCGTCAAATCGGCCGATGAGGCGTATCAAGCCGCCCATTTCATGCTGAATAACCGGATGGTATCGGTGCAGACCGGGCCGGAGGGGATCGCGGTGAAAAAGCTGCTCATCGCCGCCGCGGTGGATATTGCCCATGAATATTATGTCGGTCTGGTGCTGGATCGGGCGAAATCCGGCGTAACGGTCATGGCCTCTGCCGAGGGGGGCGTGGAGATTGAAACGGTCGCGGAGAAAAACCCGGAGGCGATTATCCGCCGAACCATGCACCCGACCATCGGCCTGATGCCGTTTGAGGCACGCAACATCG
>JAJZNY010000164.1 GCA_021852245.1 Planctomycetota bacterium
CCGCCTGCTGGAGATGGGCGTGGAGGCGTATCAATTAAACAATAGTCTTTTCGGATTCATCAACCAGCGGCTTCTGAGACGAAAAACGGCCGATGGATACCGGGGACGTCTGCCGGTGGCGGAGTTTCTACGGATGAACTCCGAGGTTTCGCGGGCGATCATCGAAGGTCGCAAGGGTGCCGTGGCGACGGAGTCAGGCGGTTTATGGTCTGTCGCGCAGGGGCTGGTGGGCGCGCGACTTACGGATGAGGCGGAGGTGCGCAGGGTGCTGGGACCACAGGAGCAGATCGATGAATGAATGCAGCTTTGGATATCGCGCGCAGATGGAATCGGGCAAGGAGATTGTTGGAACCATCAATGCTGAAAGCGAAGAGTCAGCCCGAAGTGCCATCGAAGCATTGAATCTCAGGGTTATGGATATCTGGAAGGCCGGAACTGCGATACGGGGCGGGCCGCTGACCGCGGCGGAATTCAAGGCGTTCAATGAACAGCTTGCGATGCTGGTGAAAGCCGGTCTGCCTCTGGAAGCGGGGATGGAATTACTATCTGCCGGAATGGGGGGACGGCACGCCAACATCGTTGCAGCGGTCAATGCGGATATGAAGGCGGGAATGACGTTGGCCCAGGCCGTCGAAAAGCATGGGCGCCGCTTTCCACCCGATTACGCGATGCTGCTGGATGCGGCGGTGAAGACCAACAGTCTTTCGGACGTGCTCGTTAATCTGAGCCATCATCTGGAGCTGCGGCGTAAACTGCGCGAAAGTCTTTTCAATGCGCTGGGATACCCGGCGTTTGTTCTCGCGGCCATGATCATCGTCGGCGCGATTTTCAGTTGGTACGTCCTTCCGCTTTACGCGCAGCTGGCGGTTGCCTCTATCCATGGGACTGGCTTCAGTCGATCAACCTACACAGTGCCCCCTCCCTGGCCCACGGAGGTGCTGCTGGTTCTGGGGCATAACGCGACGCTGATCATCGGCATTATTGTTGCCATCATCATCAGCTCTATTTTGTTCTGGTTACTGTTCCGCCGCCGTCCGATCACGCTGAATTTCCGGGATTGGGTGGCCGGGCACGTCCCGGTGCTGGGTCCGGCGATCCGGGCGGCAATGATCGCCCGCTGGTGTGACGCTTTGCGAGTTGGTGTGATCAGCGGAATGGATCTGCCGCAGGGGATCGAGTTGGCATGCGCCGTGACCGGGTCGCCGGTGATGACCGCCTGCGGATCCAGTATGACCTTTGCGATGGAGCGTGGCCTGCCGATGGACAAGGCACTGATGGAATCGGCTCTTCCCCCTGCCGTGGGAACCGCGATTCAAAGTGGCGTAGCCGGAAACAATCTTGGCGAAACATTGACGGTATTAACGCAGGGGTATTCCAAAGAGGCGGAGAGGCGGATTGCCATGCTCCCTGCGATCCTCACACCGTTGCTACTGGTGGTACTGAGCTTCATCGTCGCGTTTGTATTATGGGGACTCATCGCACCGTTCACGGAGCTTTTGCGTTCCCTTACTGCCTCGTGAGGACTTTTCAATGCGACGGTAGGGACGGATACGAAGGTGCCTGAGATGATAAGAAAGTATCGCTACTGGCTCGCGAAATGGATGATCAATCGCCGCTGGCGGCGGGTGCGTGTTGTTTCAGCATTGGGGATGTGGCTGCCGTTCTGGATTATTCCGATCGGTGCCAGCATCTACTTTACATTTTTCGGCAATTTTATTGTGCTTTTGCTCCCGGTATTGGTTGTTGGACGTTATTTTGTGACGCGACGGACGGGCGATACCGTCATTCAAAAAATATACGACATTGTGCGCCTTAAGCATCCGCTGGCCCAGTCGCTACGCAAAGCGGGGGCCTTTGAGCCGGGACTGGTGGGCATTCGCATGGAGACGATCGGGGAATTATTGGAGCAGGGCGCGACACTGGCAGAATCGCTGCGTGTGGCATTGCCAGAAATCACGGCGAACCGAGTTAGCGCTATTTCACTGGCGGAATCACAGAATGATTTGCCCGCCGAACTGGAACGGCAAACGAACCGTCGGGAAATGTGGAATATTTTCACCGAACTTGATACGTCGATGGTTGTGTATTTCGCCGTGCTGGTAACTATGGCCATTCTGGTAGCAAAGATCGGGCGGATTCTTATCGTACCAAAATTCAAGCGATTCTATGCAGATTGGCATGTTGCGGGTTTCCACGCTCCACCGTGGCCCGTAAGCCAGTTTTACCATCTCCCGACATTCTTGATGCCCCTCGCCTTCCTGTTGCCATTGATCATCGGCGCAATCTTACTGCGCCGATTGTTGGTTCCCTTCTTTCGTCAGGCGGAATGGTTTCTGTATTGTCGGGATGCCGTTACATGGCGCTTGCCTGTATTTGGCAGGATGGTGCGATTGAAAACATGGTCGGACGCGACGCAGATTCTCGCCGACGGCTATACCCTTGGCGTCACGTTGGGCGAATGCTGCGAACGGGCTGCGTCGGGCGCGGGTAATCTGGCGGCCCGGCGCCGTCTTAAAAAGTGGGGAAGATTCATGGCACAGGGAAATGACCCAGCGGAATCCGCCCGGCGGGCGCGACTGCCGAAAATCATATGCAGCGCGATCAGCATGCCGGGTGAAATGTCAGCGGCCGGGCTGCATATCGCCGCACGCCAATTTGACATGGATTATCGGCGGATCATGGCGTGGGTGAGAGCAGCGAGCATTCCACTGGCGGTGCTGGTGTGCGGTGCACTGGTCTGCGAAATTGCACTGATGCTGTATTTTCCCTACAGCCAATTGCTTTGGGCGCTTTGTCGGAGTGCAGGATGACCAACCAACGCGGATTTGTACTTCTTGACCTGCTGCTTGGAATCGCCTTGCTGGTGATGATCGCGGCAGCATTTACGCGGCTTTCGTTTGAATTCAAGCATCAATCGCATGCGCTCTCGGCGATTCGCCGACGAGTGCGGAGTGAATCTCTCGCGGCATTTGAGATGATCATTCGCCACCATCATGGCGAGGCATACGCATCGCGGTGGCAAATCACACCGTCCCGAGCAGACCGAAGCGGAGATGCGATATTACCTAGCGGTTGCCAGTGGGTGGCGGTGAATGGGATTCACAGGCATGCTACCCCGCCGCTTTATGTCTTGAAAATCAGCGGGTCGGCAAAACGATCGGAGGCGCGGCAATGATCACATCTGCGGACCAAAACGCGGGCATGGCGCGCCGGGGCTTTTCGATTGTTGAATGCGTCATCGCCCTGCCGATCATGGGGATATTTCTATTCATGGCGGCTCAACTGTTCCACGGATGCGTGGTGATGTTCCATTACAGCGCGGCGGCTAATCTACCGGCGGCGCAGCGCCA
>JAJZNY010000124.1 GCA_021852245.1 Planctomycetota bacterium
TGAAGAATTGCTCGCCGCCATCGCTGCCGGAGAAAAGGACAGCCGGTTGCGTAATCCACCCCGCAACTACAACCTGAGCAATCAGGTGATCGGAACATTCCGGGGCGGCGATTGATGTTCATGGATGATATCGCTGCAAAAATCGCCGCCGGTGCGGCAGGGTGGGTGCATGTCTGAATCGAGTTCGCTTTCCGCTGCGCCATCCGTTGAAAATCCGCGGCTGATCCAATCCGGTGCCGCCGGCAAATCGTTCATGGCGTGGCTGCGCTTTCTGGGTATCGCAGCGGTCGGCGCATCGCTGGACCTGTGGACCAAATATCTGGCGTTCAAAGACCTCGGTTATCATCCGCATGCCGCACCCATCACCGTAATTCCCCATGTGCTGTGGCTGAAAACCACGCTCAATGGTGGCGCGGTTTTTGGAATCGGGCAGGGGCTTTCGCTGATGTTTGTCGCCATCAGCATCGTCGCCATCGCGTTCGTCGTCTATGTTTTTGTCAGCAGCCATCGGCGGCACTGGGTGGTGCATATTGCACTGGGCCTGATTCTCGCCGGTGCCATCGGCAACATGTACGACCGCATATTCAATCATGGCATGGTGCGGGATTTCATTCTGCTGACCCACTGGCCATGGATTTTTAATATTGCTGATTCCATGCTCTGCATCGGTGTACCGCTGCTGGTGCTCTGCTGGCTGCTGCTGCCCGGCCCGCGCTACCGCAACGGGGAATCTCAGGAGACCGGCCGTGCGTAAATCCCAAGCCGCCGAGCCCGCACCGATCCGGCGTCTTCTCGATGCCATCAAAAACCGCACCGCCGTGGTGGGTGTCATCGGTCTTGGGTATGTGGGCCTGCCGCTGATCCGGGCGTTCTGCGCCGGCGGGCTCAAGACGATGGGGTTTGATGTCGATGCGGAGAAAATCCGCAAACTCAAGGCGGGGCAGAGTTATATCCGGCACCTGCCATCTGAACTGGTGGCGGAGCTGGTCAAATCCGGCAAGCTGACTCCAACCGAGGATTTTTCGCGCCTCTCCGAGTGCGATGTCCTGATCATCTGCGTCCCGACACCGCTGACGGTGAATCGTGATCCCGATATGCATTATGTGGCCGGTACGGCGCAGACCATCGGCCGTCATCTGCGTCCCGGCCAATTGATTGTGCTGGAGTCCACCACTTATCCGGGCACCACGCGGGAAGTGGTGCTGCCGCTGCTTGAGAAATCGGGCCTGGCGGTGGGGCGCGATTTTCTGCTGGCCTATTCGCCGGAACGTGAAGACCCGGGTCGCGTGGATTTTCAGACGGCCGATATTCCCAAGGTGGTCGGCGGGTTTGACGCCCTGTCGCTGGAAGCGGCGGCCGGTCTCTACGCTCATGCCGTGAAAACCGTCGTGCCGGTGGAATCGTGTGAAATCGCCGAGGCGGCTAAAATATTGGAAAATTGTTATCGCTGCATCAACATTGCGATGATCAATGAACTCAAGATGATCTTCGACCGCATGGGGATTGATGTGTGGAAGGTCATCGCGGCGGCCAAAACCAAACCGTTCGGTTTTCAGGCGTTCTACCCCGGTCCCGGTCTCGGCGGCCATTGCATCCCGATCGATCCGTTCTATCTGAGCTGGAAGGCCCGGCAGTATGAGATCCCCGCGCGTTTTATTGAGCTCGCCGGTGAACTCAATACCTCCATGCCGTACTATGTGATTTCCAAGGTAGCCGAGGCGCTTAATGAAATCGGTCGGCCGATCCGCGAATCGAGAATCCTTGTCTTGGGGCTTGCTTACAAGAAGGATGTGGATGATCTGCGTGAGTCGCCGTCGATCGTGCTCATCGAGCAGCTCAAAAAGCGGGGAGCCCGGGTGGATTACAATGATCCGTTCATCCCGTCCACTCATCGGCAGCGCCATCATGATCTGCAGATGAAAAGTGTTCCCCTTACCCCGGCTAATCTCCGCAAATATGATCTGGTGCTGATTGCCACCGATCACAGCCAGTATGACTGGCCGATGATCTGCCGCCACAGCCGCCTGATTGTCGATACCCGCAATGCGACGGCGTCGGTAAAGGGAATGAAGACGAAAATATTTTTGGCGTAATACCCCTCACGGCGGGTACAAGGCACACTGCCCGGAGTCGCGGCAAGTCTTCCCGGCACCATCGGCGAGTGCGGATACCCCCATCCGCATTGGTCAGTTGTGGAAGTCTTGGAACATGCTGGAAGCAGTTCGTTGTCAGCCTATTTTCCCCGCTTGGAAAAACGGCCGCACTCAAAGCGGACTCAGCCCGAAAGTGGAAAGCCACCTCCCCATTTCCGGGTCTTACCTGCTATTGCTGCGTTTGCGGGCTGGCTTGCGCCATCGGGAGATTCAGATGCTTGATCGGGCCCACGCTGCGGACGGGTGACAAACATTGACACTCACCCCACGACGGCTCGTTTCTGCGTTGATTTACGACCGATATCCATTGATAATCCCATCATCGGCGGGTGTCGGTGCGGCCGATACCGAAAAATGGAGCAGGTGACAAACATATGTCCGATTGGATCAAACGCCCACGGGTAGTCGTTGGCATCGTGATTGGTGCGTTGGTGGTGTTCTACCTCATCGGTTTATCAAAGAAAAAGCCGGCGTCAAAATCCATGACGGCACCGGTCCCGACCGCCATACCCACCGCCCCTCCGGCTCCCTCCGCCGCCCAAACCCAAAGCCGGTTGAAGCAATTGCCGGTGGTGAATGTGATGATCGGCGGGCGGAAGTTCAAGCTCTGGCTGGCAACGACCACGGCGGAGCAGACCGCGGGATTGATGCATGTGACGCATCTGCCGTCCGACCGGGGGATGATATTTTTATTCCATCACGCTGCCCCCAAAACGTTCTGGATGAAGAATACGCCGCTCCCGCTGGATGTTATTTTTCTTCATGGCTCAACGGTTGTGCGTATGTATAACATGAAACCGATGAACAGCCATCAGTTGTATCCAAGTGTGCAGCCTGTGACCGCCGCGATTGAACTTTGCAGCGGAACCTGTGCTGAACTTGGCCTCAAGCCGGGAGATCAGATTCATCTGCCGGTGAGTGCTCAATGAATTTCGCCGGATTCATGGACGATCCCGGTTATTGATAAGTCCTGCAGGAGTTTTCGTGGCTTTAATGAGTGCACCCGGGCAAAATGTCGATTTCCGTCAGCATGCCCGAAAAGTATTAAAAAACCCGCTCAGTTGGCTCGGCATTGCGATTCTGCTCTCCCTGCTGCTGGTGCTTATTGTTGCGTGGCTGGTCGCCTGGACTCCGGCCTGGTACGCGCCCCTGCCCGCCGAGAATCAACACGTGATGAATCTGG
>JAJZNY010000137.1 GCA_021852245.1 Planctomycetota bacterium
CCAGATTCATCACGTGTTGATTCTCGGCGGGCAGGGGCGCGTACCAGGCCGGAGTCCAGGCGACCAGCCACGCAACAATAAGCACCAGCAGCAGGGAGAGCAGAATCGCAATGCCGAGCCAACTGAGGGGGTTTTTTAATACTTTTCGGGCACGCTGACGGAAATCGACATTTTGCCCGGGTGCACTCATTAAAGCCACGAAAACTCCTGCAGGACTTATCAATAACCGCGATCGTCCATGAATCCGGCGAAATTCACTGAGCACTCACCGGCAGATGAATCTGATCTCCCGGCTTGAGGCCAAGTTCAGCACAGGTTCCGGCGCAAAGTTCAATGCCGGCGGTCACAGGCTGCACACTTGGATACAACCGATGGCTGTTCATCGGTTTCATGGTGTACATACGCACAACCGTTGAGCCATGAAGAAAGATAACATCCAGCGGGAGCGGCGTATTCTTCATCCAGAACGTTTTGGGGGCATCGTGATGAAATAAAAATATCATCCCCCGGTCGGACGGCAGATCCGTCACATGCATCAGGCCCGCGGTCTGCTCCGCCGTGGTCGTTGCCAGCCAGAGCTTGAACTTCCGCCCGCCGATCATCACATTCACCACCGGCAATTGGTTCAACCGGCTTTGGGTTTGGGCGGCGGAGGGAGCCGGAGGGGCGGTGGGGGCGACGGTCGGTGCCGGTGCCGTCATGGATTTTGAAACCGGCTTTTTCTTCGATAAACCGATGAGGTAGAACACCACCAACGCACCAATCACGATGCCAACGACTACCCGAGGGCGTTTGATCCAATCGGACATATGTTGATCACCTGCTCCATTTTTCGGTATCGGCCGCACCGACACTCGCCGATGATGGGATTATCAATGGATATCGCTCGTAAATCAACGCAGAAACGAGCCGTCGTGGGGTGAGTGTCAATGTTTGTCACCCGTCCGCAGTGTGGGCCCGATTCAAAGTCTGAGTTGCCCGATGGCGCGAGCCAGCCCGCGAAAGCAGCAATAGCAGGTAAGACCCCGAAATGGGGAGGCGACTTTCCACTTTCGGGATGAGTCCGCGTTGAGTGCGGCCGTTTTTCCAAGCGGGGAAAATCGGCTGACAACGAGCTGCTTCCAGCATGTTCCAAGACTTCCGCAACTGACCAATGCGGATGGGGGTATCCGCACTCGCCGATGGTGCCGGGAAGACTTGCCGCGACTCCGGGCAGTGTGCATTGTACCCGCCGTGACGGGTATTACGCCAAAAATATTTTCGTCTTCATTCCCTTTACAGACGCTGTTGCATTGCGGGTATCGACAATCAGGCGGCTGTGGCGGCAGATCATCGGC
The DNA here is from genome assembly GCA_021852245.1 of Planctomycetota bacterium. The sequence goes on from JAJZNY010000137.1 coordinate 1,338, forward strand.
CAGTCATACTGGCTATGGTCGGTGGCAATCAGCACCAGATCATATTTGCGGAGATTAGCCGGGGTAAGGGGAACGCTTTTCATCTGCAGATCATGATGGCGCTGCCGATGAGTGGACGGGATGAACGGATCGTTGTAATCCACCCGGGCCCCCCGCTTTTTGAGCTGCTCGATGAGCACGATCGACGGCGACTCACGCAGATCATCCACATCTTTTTTGTAAGCAAGCCCCAAGACAAGGATTCTCGATGCGCGGATCGGCCGACCGATTTCATTAAGCGCCTCGGCTACCTTGGAAATCACATAATACGGCATGGAGGTATTGAGTTCACCGGCGAGTTCAATAAAACGTGCGGGGATCTCGTACTGCCGGGCCTTCCAGCTCAGATAGAACGGATCGATGGGAATGCAGTGGCCGCCGAGGCCGGGGCCGGGATAGAACGCCTGAAAACCGAACGGCTTGGTCTTGGCCGCGGCGATGACCTTCCACACATCAATCCCCATGCGGTCGAAGATCATCTTGAGTTCATTGATCATGGCAATGTTGATGCAGCGATAGCAATTTTCCAATATTTTGGCCGCCTCGGCGATTTCACAGGATTCCACCGGCACGACGGTTTTCACGGCATGGGCGTAAAGACCGGCCGCCGCTTCCAGCGACAGGGCGTCAAAGCCGCCGACCACCTTGGGAATATCGGCCGTCTGAAAATCCACGCGACCCGGGTCTTCACGTTCCGGCGAATAGGCCAGAAGAAAATCCCGCCCCACCGACAGGCCCGATTCTTCCAGCAGCGGCAGCACCACTTCCCGGGTGGTGCCCGGATAAGTGGTGGACTCCAGCACAATCAATTGGCCGGGACGCAGATGACGGCCGATGGTCTGCGCCGTACCGGCCACATAATGCATATCGGGATCACGATTCACCGTCAGGGGTGTCGGGACGCAGATGATCAGGACATCGCACTCGGAGAGGCGCGAAAAATCCTCGGTTGGAGTCAGCTTGCCGGATTTGACCAGCTCCGCCACCAGTTCAGATGGCAGATGCCGGATATAACTCTGCCCCGCCTTGAGTTTGCGGATTTTCTCCGCATCGACATCAAACCCCATCGTCTTGAGACCACCGGCGCAGAACGCCCGGATCAGCGGCAGGCCCACATACCCCAGACCGATGACACCCACCACGGCGGTGCGGTTTTTGACGGCATCGAGAAGACGCCGGATCGGGGCGGGCTCGGCGGCTTGAGATTTACGCACGGCCGGCCTCCTTAGATCCCCCGTTGCGGTAGCGCGGGCCGGGCAGCAGCAGCCAGCAGAGCACCAGCAGCGGCACACCGATGCAGAGCATGGAATCAGCAATATTAAAAATCCATGGCCAGTGGGTCAGCAGAATGAAATCCCGCACCATGCCATGATTGAATATGCGGTCGTACATGTTGCCGATGGCACCGGCGAGGATCAGGCCCAGTGCAATATGCACCACCCAGTGCCGCCGATGGCTGCTGACAAAAACATAGACGACGAACGCGATGGCGACGATGCTCATGGCGACAAACATCAGCGAAAGCCCCTGCCCGATTCCGAAAACCGCGCCACCATTGAGCGTGGTTTTCAGCCACAGCACATGGGGAATCACCGTGATGGGTGCGGCATGCGGATGATAACCCAGGTCTTTGAACGCCAGATATTTGGTCCACAGGTCCAGCGATGCGCCAACCGCTGCGATACCCAGAAAGCGCAGCCACGCCATGAACGATTTGCCGGCGGCACCGGATTGGATTGGCCGCGGATTTTCAACGGATGGCGCAGCGGAAAGCGAACTCGATTCAGACATGCACCCACCCTGCCGCACCGGCGGCGATTTTTGCAGCGGTAACATCCATGAACATCAATCGCCGCCCCGGAATGTTCCGATCACCTGATTGCTCAGGTTGTAGTTGCGGGGTGGATTACGCAACCGGCTGTCCTTTTCTCCGGCAGCGATGGCGGCGAGCAATTCTTCA
>JAJZNY010000444.1 GCA_021852245.1 Planctomycetota bacterium
TAAATCGCCGGGCACCACTCGGCAGCTGCCAGACAAGCGGCTGCATCGCGACGCGTCATTTCCCACCATGGTTTTATCACGGGTGTTTCGCCGATTGCGGCGCAGCCGGTACCGTCGAGCGGAGCCGAGCCGCTGTTGATCAGGTGCAGGATGCCACCCTGAGCCACGCCCTCGAGTTGATGGCCGGTTACCCGGTGAACGGCCTCGGGGCTCCAGTAGGTACGGACATCGGCGAATATCTGCGCCGAACCAGTGAGAAGATGTCCCATCAACATGACGGCGCCGTTGAGGGAGTCATTTTCGGTGGCAACGATAAAAGGTTGCCGAATGCCGTTCCAGTCGAAAGATGAATTGAGGATGGATTCGAGAAAATCTCCGTTGGGGTAATGATCGGTCCATTGCCGCTGGCCCTGGAATCCGGCGGCGATGGCGTTGTGCCCCATGGCCTCTTCAGCGAAGCCGAGTTTGGCAAGCTGCGGATTTCCGATCATCAGATCGCGAACAATCAATGTCATTTTAACTGCCCACTGGAGTTCGCGATTTTTCTGTACCCGGCTGCGCCTTCGGGAAGGGGCGTTGGCGTCGAGTCCCATCCGGCAATGTTCCTCGACCCATTTCATGGCCCGGTCAAATTCTCCCGCATCAAGAATGTCCCGTTCAATGCGGCGAGAGAGTTCCACCATATCCACGCTCATTACCCGCATGCCGAGATAAGCGTTGAAAAATGCCTCATCCACGGCCGAGCCGGCGATTCCCATCGATACGCCCCCGATGGCGCAGTAGGACCTGCCCCGCATTGACGCAGCCGAGAGCCCAGCGGCGGCAAAATCGAGGAGTTTTCGCTGAACATCGGCGGGGATGGTCGTATCATCGGGTTCCTGCACATCGCGGCCATAGATATTAAATATCGGCAGCCCCTTCTGACTGTGGCCGGCGCCCAGTGCTGCAAGGTATACGGCTCCCGGTCGTTGGGTGCCGTTAAATCCCCAGACGGCCTTGGGCAGGAGCGGGTCCATATCCATGGTCTCGGACCCGTAACACCAGCAGGGGCTTACGGTGATAGTCACGCCGACCCCCGCAACCGCAAATTGCCGCTCGCAACGGGCCGCTTCCGCAAGTCCGCCGATGGTACTTTCGGCAATCACGCACTCCACCGGAGTACCGTCTGCATGGCGCAGACGCTGGGTCAGCAGAGCCGCGACGCTGCGTGCCATGGCCATCGTCTGCTTTTCAAGTGATTCACGCACGCCGTCCCGACGACCGTCGATGGTGGGGCGAATTCCAATCTTTGGATTTTCCGTAACGAGGCGATTTACGGGTTTGCTGATCCTCATCGGCGGTGACGACATTTGACATATCCTTTCCGTGTGCCGGGTACAGCGACGAATGCCAAAAAGGGCACAGCGCTGGTGTTATCCAAACCGCGATTCTCCCGGCGCTATTGGCGCGGGCATAACGCGCTAAAACCACCCGCCCCCCGGGATAGGATACTAAAAACAGATGATTTCATATACCACAGGCGGGGACATCCGCTTCGGCCATATCGGTCTTGCCGTTCATCACGGCACCGGCAATCGCGGCGATGCGGGATCGAAAATGCGGGCGACCGAATTGCATTGCCCGGGCATGCAGCACCTGCGGATTGAACTCCTGCTCACGAGCCAAGAATTTATCCATAGCTGCCTGAAAAGATTCGAGAGTCTGGTGTTCAAAGAATATGGCCGTGGCAGCCTTGGTGTCGGCGGTGCCATCACCGAGGGGAACCGCAGTTTCAAGAATCCCCCCCTTGCCGAAGGCGATCACCGGCCGGCCGCAGGCCATCGCCTCGATCGGTACCAGGCCGAAATCCTCCTCGCCGGGAAAAATAAGGGCGCGGGCGTTCTGGTAATGCCAGCGCACGGTCGCATCATCCTGCCACCCCTTGAATTCGACATTTCCCGGCGACCGGGCGGCAATTTCCTGCAATCGCTTCATATCCGGCCCTGTGCCGATGACCACCAGCCTGCCCAACCGCTCGCGATCGCGGGCATTGAGCCGACTGAAAAATTCCACTGCCAGATCAATCCGTTTATATTCCACCAGCGCCGAGACGACGAGAAAAAAATCGCGACTGGATTTTTCTGCGGGCATGAAATAGGTCTCATCGATGGGGGAATGAACGATCAAACTCGGACGCTGATAAATGCGCTCGATGCGCTGACACACATTGCGGCACGTGCCCACAAACTGATTCACACTGCGGTGCCCTCGGCGATCCATATGCCGCAGCCACGGCGTAAGCCCGCGCAGAGCGATGCGGACCGCCGTGCTGCGTGATTGAAGATAGGCGTCCTGCATATCCCAGATGTAACGCATGGGGGTGAAACAGTGGCAGAGGTGGGGTGATCGGGTGCGGATGTTCTTCGCCACGCAGTGGCTGGTGCTCAGAACCAATTCCGCAGAATCTATTCGGACGGATTGAATCGCCAACGGCATCAGCGGCAAAAGCGATCGGTAACGTTTTTCAATCGCGGGTATTTTCTGCAGCCAGGAAACACTGCGTATGCGGGATTCAATGGCGGAGTGAATGGATCCGGGCACATGAAATAGAGTGGCGATTCGAGCCGACGGAAAAAGCCGCACCAGTTCCAGAAGGACTTTCTCACCGCCACGCATACCGGTGAGCCAGTCGTGCACCAGCCAGACGTTCAAATCGCGGCTGCTTCGGCCGAGGAGCGTATCCAACTGCTGGCGTTCTGCGGACGGAATATCTTCCAAGGTTGAGATGTCATCTGCTGCGGCGTTCATCATCCGGCACCCAGTAACCCCACTCCCACGAGGATCATCGCAATTCCAAGCCACCTTCCCCGGGAAATCGGCTCATGCAGGAAGCAGGCCGCCCCGAGCGCAACACCCGCAAAGCATAATGACCCCATTGGAAAAGCGATATTCAAAGGAAGCAGATAAAGGGTCCAAGTCCAGAAGACGGCCTCAGTAATGAAGGCGGCAATTCCCACCTGGAGCCATGGACTGGTGCGGAGGCGGTGCAGCGCACCGCGAAGTCCGCAGAGCGGATCGCGCATCGCCCGCTTCATGCAGAGCTGGCCGCACACTTCCAACCCGACGGCAGTTATTAATGCTGCGACCCCGATGAGATTCATGGATTTGCCTCGGAGCGATGGGTGCGGCTCACCAGCAGCACCCCGATCAGGATGCAGCCGATACCCAGCACCTGCACACCGGTGAGCGTTTCGTGCCAGAGAACATACGACATGGCCGCAACCGTAACGTATCCCAACGCGGTAATGGGCTGCGCCAGGCTGACATCTGCAATACTCA
>JAJZNY010000105.1 GCA_021852245.1 Planctomycetota bacterium
TCAGTGGTGCCCCGCATATCAATATGGAGAGTCTAAAGGCGAAGGGCTTCACGGATGAAGAACTGGCCAAAGCAGAGGTCTGCCTGCCCACTGTTTTTGAGCTGGCCTTCGCCTTTTCTCCCTATACTTTCGGCGAGGCGACGATGACACGCCTCGGCTTTAAGCCCGAGCAGTGGCAAAACCCGAAGTTTAATCTCCTCAAGGCGCTCGGTTTCACCAAAAAGCAGATTCGCGAGGCCAACGACGTGATCTGCGGCTCGCAGACCATTGAAGGTGCACCGCATCTGAAGCCCGAACACCTCTCTGTCTTTGACTGTGCCAATAAGTGCGGTCGAAACGGTAAACGCTTCATCCATCACATGGGGCATATCCGCATGATGGCCGCCGCCCAGCCGTTTATCAGCGGTGCCATCAGCAAAACCATCAATCTGCCCAATGAAGTGGGCGTGGCGGAAATTGAGGAAGCCTACCGCGAAAGCTGGCGCCTCGGCCTCAAGGCCGTCGCCCTGTACCGTGACGGTTCCAAGCTCAGCCAGCCGCTCAACAGCACGGCCGATGACGATGCCGCCGATGATGCACAGGTTGACCTGCTCAAGGCGGAGTCAGCGGCCGCCTGCACCACCTGCGGCGATCCGTCCCCCGCTGTCGGGACGCTCGCAGAAGCCCGTCCTGAGGCCGATGGTGCCGTGGTGGAGCGAATTATTGAACGCGTGGTGCATCGCCCGCTGCGGCGGCGTCTGCCCAATACGCGGCGCAGCATTACCCATAAATTTGATATCGCCGGCCATGAAGGTTACGTTACCTGCGGTCTTTTTGACGACGGCACGCCGGGTGAAGTGTTTGTGGTGATGGCCAAGCAGGGGAGCACCGTCGGCGGGCTGATGGATACCGTCGCTACGCTGCTGTCCCTGAATCTTCAGCACGGCGTACCGCTGGAGGATATGGTTCGCAAATTTGAACACATGCGTTTCGAACCCGCCGGGATGACATCCAATTCCGATATCCCGTTCGCCAAGAGCGTCATTGATTACATCGTGCGGTGGCTGGCCATGGAATTTATCCCCGGCTATCGCGAGCAGCACGCTCCGCGGCGTGGAAATGCCCAAACGTCCGGTGATGATCATGCGGCCGTGGCGCCATACCGTTGGCCCAGCGCATCGGAACCTGCGGCCCACGGGCATCATTCCAACGGCAACGGAAAAACGCAGTCGTCGGCGGCCGTGGCGGTGAGCGACAACGGCAATCGGCAGGCTGCCGCCACCACCATTAAAAATATCTTGGAAATGCGGCTTCATGATCAGATGGCGACCGCGTCCGGCGCACTGTCGGCGCAGATGGCCACACTCATGGGTGATGCCCCGGTGTGCAAATGCGGAAGCATCACCGTGCGTAATGGCAGTTGTTATCGCTGCCTGAACTGCGGCGAATCTCAGGGGTGCTCCTGACCGCCGCCAACCCGCTATTTTCGCCCGCAATTATTCGCGAGCCGGCCGGCAAACCGCCACCGGCTCGCCTTTTTATGCGCGTCGCGACAAGACCGGAAGCTTCGGCAGTCGCTCCATTTGGCGTAGCAGTTCTCGGACGGGGGGTGTCGCCATCGCAAGTCTCGCTCGCTCCCCCCCCCAAGCCACCCCATCCGGGTGACGGGCGAAGGGGATTGCGGTCGGCGGTGACATTTGCGGCCAGCGCACGGCGGCCTGTATGCGGCAGATTTCAACCCGCAGTTGGCGGCGACCAGCTAAAATTCGCATGCGGGGCTTTGCTCATCGCTTTGGCGGCCTGGAACAGGCATTCCTGGCAGACGACTGCCTGAGGATATTCTGCCGTTGACCAGCGCGGCAGCGAACCGGGAATGTTAATGCGCAAGCACAGCGTGCATTGGTATTTATCTCCATGGGTTGTTGCCTCATTAAGGGCCTTTTTCAGGCAATTCAGGCAGATGACCGACCCGTGATGCCCCTCCACCATCGCCGCCTCACCATCCCATGCGGTATGGCAGAAGTCGCATAGGATCGATACGCCCTCGTCGTGATATTCCTGCATTTCTTCACATCCACTGTAAAAACGGTCGCAGCTATGCTAGCATGGATGCAAGCTGGAGGAAATGCTTTGACAGCGACGAATACATTTTTGACGACGTTGGTGAGCCCGGAAGCCGTTTTACTCGAAACCGAGGCGGATTTTGCAGTGATCCCTGCGGACGACGGGCAGATGGGTATTCTCAAAAATCGCGCCCCGGTCGTGACTCGGCTCACCCCCGGCATCTTGAAGATTGAAACGCCCGGTGGCGTGTACCGCTACTTCGTTGGCGGCGGATACGCCCAGTTGAAAAATAACCGGCTGACCGTCATGGCCGAAGAGGCACTCCCCGAAGAAGCCATCAATGCCGACCGGGTGGCGGCCGAGGAATCGCGTTTAAGCCAGACCCGAGCCGATGATCTGCAGGCCGTGAAGATGGTGCAACTGCGCATCAGTGCGATGCGAAATCTCATGGCCGGCGAATGAGGCTCTCCGACTGCGACGGGGATTCGGTTTGAATTCGCATCCCGTATTATAATGATGACGGCGCAGGATGCGGGACCGATTGGAACCAACGTTGACGCCCGCAGTACGGGATGTTAGCTTGCGCCATGGCAACAGGACGTTGTCAACGCGAATCGTTATCGCAAGGAGTGTGACATGCACGTGAGAACTGAAATGAAACGGACTCTGATTTTATTGGCGGCAGTGGCGGGAATGGCAGTTGGCACCGCGTGGGTTCAGGCCCAATCCGACAATGCCCCGCCTGTCACCATACCGCCGGGTAATGCGGCGCCGACTACGCAACCATCCGGAAATTCCACCACGGCACCGGTCACCGCTCCCGGCACAGCACCGGCAAGCATGCCGGCTGGCGGCACCAATTCATCCGGCACAGCAGGATCAAGCAGCGGCACCGCCGGTTCGTCAAGCGGAACAGCGGGCAGCAGTGCATCGGGCAGCGGCTCGTCGGCACCCGCAGGCGGCAAGCACTCTCATTCACACCTTAAGCCGTCGAAGCATCGCAAGGCCCACCGGCATGGCAGCAGTGGAAACTCCGCCTCATTGTCTTCATTTATCGGCGAGGTTTCCGCCACCAACGTGAATGTCCGCAGCGGCCCAGGATTGCGATATTACATCGTGGGGCAACTGAACAAGGGGGCGCTCGTCAACGTGGTGAAAACCGCCAAAGGCTGGGATGTTATTTCGGCTCCGGCCGGTGCACGGTGCTATGTCGCCAAACAATACGTCAAACTCAACAGCACCGGTGATCGCGGCACGATCACGTCTCGAT
>JAJZNY010000201.1 GCA_021852245.1 Planctomycetota bacterium
ATTGAGCAGGCTATGGACGGCCGAGTCGAAATTTCAGCCTCGCCAAAGTTCATTTTCAGAGCAAGGAGGCCTATATGATGAACGACACATCCAACACCCCCACCAACAAGAATTCTGTTGCACCGCTGGGCGCCCCCACCCGTGTGGTGGTTACCCTCAAGGCCGGGCTCATCTTTGCGCTGGCCAATATCGTCTGTGTGGTCATCGCCGTCATCGCTTATACCCATGTGCACCGCACGATCCACACCATCAGCGTGACCGGATGGGCATCCAAAAATATTAAGTCCAACCTCATCATCTGGACGGGAACCGTGACCGACCAGTCGCCCGATCTGGCCGGCGGCTACAAACATCTCGCCACCGACACCGCCGCCGTCGTCGCATTTCTTGAAAAGCATGCCATTCCGCCCGCCGCCATCCGTACCAGTTCCATCGCCATCAACACCAACTATGCACGCGATCGTTTCGGCCATCTGACCGACACCATTTCAAGCTACAACCTGAGCCAGAACATCATCGTGACAAGCCGAAAACACCTCCGGCAAGTAGCGAGCGCGGGGCGTTTAACCACGCGGCTGATTGAAAAGGGAATTGCCGTGACCACCGCGCCGCCAGAATATCTGTACACGCATCTTTCGCGTCTGAAGATCAGCATGCTTGCGGACGCGACACGCGATGCGCGTGTCCGGGCGGGAGAGATTGCCACCAACAGCGGGGCGCGTCTGGGTAAAATCATCTACGCCCGCATGGGCGTGCTGCAGATTGATCCCATTTATTCCGACAGCGTCTCAAGCGAAGGGAACGACGACACCACTTCCTATCGGAAAACCGTCATGGCCGTGGTGCACAGCCAGTTTCAGCTCAAGTAACGCCGCCAGAGCGGCGCTTCCCGAGATGTTGTTTTGCCGAGGCCGATCAGTTTAGCAGAATCGGATGTGCCGGTGGTTGCCTCTGATCGGCGCCGGAAATGGTTTAAGGCCGACGAACCGGCATGCCTCGGCCGGGCAAGAGAAGTTGAAACGGGGAGGAAAATCACGTGCATTTATTTCGAGTCTAAGCCGCTTTTCATTTTGCTTAACCTTGATTTTCAAGGCCGCTGGCGGTAGCCTTGAGCCTCTATTGGAGAGGTGGCCGAGCGGCTGAAGGCGTCGGTTTGCTAAACCGATGTACGGGCTAAAACCTGTACCGCGGGTTCGAATCCCGCCCTCTCCGTTTATCTTTGCGTCAAGTCCGCGCAGATTCGTCGGCAAACACGCTTCATCCGCATCATGACCCGATCTGATCTGATGCCGCTTGCCTTGACTGCACGCCCCTTCTGCCACTTTTTAATATAAAACCGATAACATTACCATCCAGTCATCCGAATCGATCAATCGCCCTGCGGTCCATCGCGGTGATGGCCGGGCCTTTGGAAATTCCACCGGCCCCTGAATTCGGATAAGCTCACTTCGGGGAACGGCGTGGGCAAGACCGAGACGCTGGCGGACGACATAGACGAGGAGTTGAGGATTGCCGCACTGCCCTATCTGTGGAACTGAACTGGTGCAAAAAAGCCGCAGATTGCTCGTCGGGACGGGCATCGGAGCGGTGATCGCCGCGGTGCTGCTGTTTCTACCCTCGATCATCTGGGTTTCCGCCTGCGGTCTGTTTGCCGGGTGCATCGGCATTTATTTCCTGATGTGGGGTATCGTCGGCAAGGGATATTGGTGCCGCACGTGCAAACGCATTCCACCCGACATGCAGTAGTGGCGACCGATGGATCAACTGATGACGCGGATGATCTCGGCCAGCGGCTTTCGCCCGGTCGGGGCTTCGCGGGCGGCGAGTTCTTCCGGCAGAAGCTTGGGATCGCCGCGGCGACCGATGGCAACAGCGGCGTGGATATCAAATTTTTCACGGGGAAGCCCGAGCGTCGCATACGCGGCATCAAGATCGAAACCAGCCATCGCGTGAACGCAGAGGCCGAGTATGGACGCCTGCAGGGCGAGACTCATCCAGGCGGCACCGGCGTCAAAAGGGGCCCAGCGGTTGGGTTGATTGTTATGCTTGAACTGTTTTTGAGAGCAGACCAGCGCCAGCACTGGTGCGCGATCAGCCCAGAGACGATTTTTTTCCACCAGGATTGACCGCATCTTGGCCAGGCCCGACGGCTCGGAAGCGTAGACGAAATACCAGGGTTGGTCGTTGAAGCAGGATGGCGCCCAACGGGCCGCCTCAAAAAGCGTCATCAATGTTGCATGCGGGATTGGGTCCGGTGCGAAAGCCCGAGGCGACCAGCGATCCAGAAAAAGACGATCCACCGGAAATTCTGGTTCCCGGGTGATGGAAGATGTTGCCATGTATCAACCTCCTTAATATCACAGTTGCCGCAACCGGCCGGATGATCATTTCTCCACCGACATATCGGCCAATCCTCCGGGTATTGTAGTCATTGTGATATCGGTGTGCTGAGGGGCGGAAAAAAAGCCTTCGGCGCACCAAAGCGCGACATCATCGGCTATCATCCAAAGAGAGCCATGACGACTGAGAGGTCAGCGAACGGTAAAACGGCAGGCGGAATGCGCTGAAACAAAGCGAGGCGAACTTGATCAAGATTACGATGATCGGTGCGGGGAGCATGGTGTTCTCGCGCAATCTCACGGGCGATATTCTCTCGTACCCGGAATTTCACAACGCAACCATCTGTTACATGGATATTGATCCAGTCCGCCTTGCGGCCGCCGAGGGGTGGGGCCGCCGGGTCGCGGCGGGCGTCGGAGCTCAACCGAGATTTCAGGCGACGACCGATCTGGATGCGGCCCTGAGCGGTGCGGATGTGGTGATGATCATGCTTCAGGTCGGCGGGCTGGGAGCGACGCTGCTCGATTTTGAAATTCCGCGTCGGCATGGCCTGAATTTCACCATAGCCGATACGACGGGTCCGGGCGGTTTATTTCGGGCACTGCGGACCTATCCGGCGCTGGTGCGTCTGTGCCGCGGTATCCGGGCCCATTGCCCGCGTGCCCTTGTCATCAATTATTCCAACCCGATGAGCATGAACATGGCGGTGTTGCGGGAAGAGGGGATTGCCTCGGCCGTGGGCCTCTGCCACAGCGTGCAGGGAACCGCCGACCGACTCACGTGGTATCTGGGGCTCAAGCCGGGGGAGTTGCAATTTGAGTGTGCCGGGATCAATCACATGGCGGCATTTTTGAAATTGGAACATCGGGGAAAGAATCTTTATCCACAACTCTTCCAATGCCTGGAAAACGCTGAGATCGTCCAACATGACCGGGTACGGTTTGATCTGCTGCGGCGGCTGGGATTTTTCATG
>JAJZNY010000369.1 GCA_021852245.1 Planctomycetota bacterium
ATGTCAGTGAGACGGACGTTACGCTTCCCACCACCACGCCGTTGAGCGAAACCAGATCACCCGTTGTCAGACCCATGGCGGAACCCGATCGAAGAGTGACTCGATAGGGGGCATTTGGCCCCAGATATGGCAGACGCCCCAGAAGAAATGCACCCCACGTCAGAAGAACTATAGCAACGATAATGGTCAGCCCTACGGCCGAATTCCTCAGCTTTTCATGAGCCATGAACAGTGTCCTGCTTCCTAAACGCGTTCACCATTTCCAAGCTCCGTATTGTATCCCAAACGCCGCCGTTTTCAGGAATTGCTCATTCGGGAATGTCCAGCCAACTCTCGGGGACACAGAACCTGAGCACTGCGCGACGGAAGATAGATTTGAATCGATTGCTCCCGCCCATACATGCCAACGCTCTGTTTGGGGTACACGGTACCGCGCTCATTGCGGCCGTGCCCTTCAAATATCTGCTCATCCGTCGTAAGCACAATCTCGTAATCAGCGGGATCGGGCACCGGAATGCGAAGACCCGAGTACGATTCAACCGGATGAAAGTTGAAGACAAACACCAGGGGTCCACGCCTGTAGGCGAGCTGGCGTGTGTCTTCGTGCACCAGAAGTTGTTCAATGAACGGATCGCACAGCAGTTGATAATGTTCCGCAAGTTCATTCATCGCCTGATCAAAACGCCACAATCCCTGATACCGAAGGTGATCCAGACGGGCCAGCGACCAAAGCCGACGCGCGTAATGGTAGGAATATTGATTGCCGGGACGCGGAAAATCCACCCATTCGGGATGGCCGAACTCATTGCCCATGAAATTCAGGTATCCATCGCCGGCAAGACTCAGGGTGATGAGCCGGATCATCTTATGAAGAGCAATCCCGCGATCGATGACGGGATTATGAGCAAACTTGCTCATATCGCTGTACATGTCCTTGTCCATCAGCCAGAATGCGATGGTTTTGTCGCCCACAAGCGCCTGATCATGGCTCTCGGCATAACCGATATGGAGTTCGTCGTGTCGGCGGTTCATCAACGTGTGGTACAACTCGCCCAGATTCCACTCTTCATCTCGCTTCTCTTTTAATAATTTAATCCAGTAATCCGGAACACCCATCGCCAGGCGGTAATCAAATCCCACCCCGCCGTCGGCCACCGGCTTGGCCATGCCGGGCATGCCGGAAACATCTTCAGCAACCGTTATTGCCTGCGGATGAACCGTGTGCGTCAGGGTATTGGCCGTCTGCAGATATGCCAGCGCATCGCCGTCCACGTTGGCTCCAAAGTACGAATCGTAACTGGTAAATTTGGCCCCCAGACCATGGTCGAGGTAGAGCATGCTGGTGACTCCGTCGAAGCGGAAACCGTCAAACTGGAATTCCTCCAGCCAGTATCGCAGATTGCTCAGCAGCAGCCGCTGGACCTCATAAACAGCGTAGTTGTAGCAGAGGGAATCCCAGGCGACATGCTGGCCCCGTGGTCCACTGTGAAAATACTGATAGTCCGTCCCATCAAAGAGATTCAGGCCCTCATGAATATTTTTAATGGCATGGCTGTGAACCACATCCAACAGGACCCAGAGCCCCAGGCCGTGGGCCGTATCGATCAGTTCCTTCAGTTCTTCAGGTGTGCCGAACCGCGAGCTTACCGCAAAAAGACTGCTCACGTGATATCCGAACGAGGCGTAATACGGGTGTTCCATGATCGCCATGAGCTGCACCGTGTTGTACCCGAGCGCGGCAATCTGCGGCAGAAGATTTTGGGTAAATTCGCGGAAAGTTCCGACCCGCGGCTCCTCGGTCGCCATCCCGACATGAGCCTCATAAACCCGAAGGCCGCACCGCTTGGTTCTTTCCGGCGGCTGATGACGGAAATGATACGGCTCCGGGGGTTGCCAATACTGGCCCAGAAAACCGTGCGTCGCCGGGTCTTGAACCGTGCGGCGGATATAGGCGGGTATTCGATCGCTCGAGCCGGAGTTTGTCACCACGTGCACTTTGACATGACTGCCGTGGGTCAATCGCGCGGCAAACTCCCGGTCGGGTAAAAAAATCTCCCAAACCCCGAATTCATCGCGTTTCAGCGGATGGCGGGTACGATCCCAGTCGCAGAAATCACCCGTCAGAAAAAGAGCGGCGGCCGCCGGTGCCCACTCCCGGTACCATACCCCCGGTTCATGGCCGCGACTGCCGCGGTTAAGCCCAAAATAATGGTGTCCCTGGCTGATCTGCCCCAATATGCCACCGGTCGACGCAAACCGCTCCATCCACAACTGATAATACTTATAGCGCCCGCGAATCGCCTCGACATGCGGCTCCAGCCACGGGTCCGACACGACAATCTGGGTACCGTCGGTGCGACGATTTGCGGTTTGGCTGCCGTTCGACTTCGTTGGCATCGTTAACCTCCTCTTACCGCTGCGATGAAACGTAAGTCTAACCGACACACGATGAAAAGTATCTGCCGGGACGCAACGTCACGAATTTTTACTCTGGCACAGCGCGATAGCCGCCGAAAGAAAGGGCGGATTGCGAATAATAGACCCGAACCCGCGTGGCAGCCGGCGATATCCCATCAGCGCATTGAAAATCTGACGCATGCACCAGTAATCAACGATCCGCTGCCAATCGGGATACTCCGACGCAGGTTCCAATGATAAAAACGCATCCAGAAATGATCTCGCCTCCATGGCGCGAATTTGGCCCGCCTCATCTACGCACCACTCTACGAAAACGTCCACCGCATCCTCAAAGCGGCTACCGTGATTCGTCAATCCCCAATCAATAAATGCGGTGATTTGCCGATCATCATCCAGCAGTATGGATGACTGGTTGATGCCCCCATGAATCCAGCCCTGCACCGGGGACTTACCTTTTTGACTGTCGATAAACCGCTGCAGAGCATGGGCGTCGAGTAAACTCAGAAGACTGTCACGGCGGGGCGATGGTTCCCCAAGCAGACGGGTAACCCGCACCAGCAGCGGAGGATCCGCTGGACGACGATCCGTTTCCACGGTCATTCGGTGCATCCATGCCAGCCGAACCCCCAGTTGACTCAAATCCTGGCCGTTCCATTTTTCGCACGCCAGTGACTGGCCCGTCGGAAATTTCACAACCATCAGGTGCGATCCCTGCGGACCGTCCACCACCCAACCGGCGTTTGCCTCAATAGGCTCAATAAAATGAAGACACGGAAATGTTCCCTTAAACAGGATGTTGGATTTTTTTGCCCCGTTGTTGAGCTGATGGCGGGAATACAGGGGCGGGTAGATCAGCACCAGAAACGACTGGCGTTCCGATGTCAGAATCTCAA
>JAJZNY010000063.1 GCA_021852245.1 Planctomycetota bacterium
ATGTCAGTGAGACGGACGTTACGCTTCCCACCACCACGCCGTTGAGCGAAACCAGATCACCCGTTGTCAGACCCATGGCGGAACCCGATCGAAGAGTGACTCGATAGGGGGCATTTGGCCCCAGATACGGTAAACGCCCCAGAAGAAATGCACCCCACGTCAGAAGAACTACAGCAACGATAATGGTCAGCCCTACGGCCGAATTCCTCAGCTTTTCATGAGCCATGAACAGTGTCCTGCTTCCTAAACGCGTTCACCAGTTCCAAGCTCCGTATTGTATCCCAAACGCCGCCGTTTTCAGGAATTGCTCATTCGGGAATGTCCGGCCAACGGTCGGGGACACAGAACCTGGGCACTGCGCGCCGGAAGATAGATTTGAATCGATTGCTCCCGCCCATACATGCCAACACTCTGTTTGGGGTATACGGTACCGCGCTCGTTGCGGCCGTGCCCTTCAAATATCTGCTCATCCGTCGTAAGCACAATCTCGTAATCAACAGGATCGGGCACCGGAATGCGAAGACCCGAGTACGATTCAACCGGATGAAAGTTGAAGACAAAGACCAGAGGTCCACGCCTGTAAGCGAGCTGGCGTGTGTCCTCGTGCACCAGAAGTTGTTCAATAAATGGATCGCACAGCAGTTGATAATGTTCCGCAAGTTCATTCATCGCCTGATCAAAACGCCACAATCCCTGATACCGAAGGTGATCCAGACGGGCCAGCGACCAAAGCCGGCGAGCGTAATGGTAGGAATATTGATTGCCGGGACGCGGAAAATCCACCCATTCGGGATGACCGAACTCATTGCCCATGAAATTCAGGTATCCATCACCGGCAAGACTCAGGGTGATGAGGCGGATCATCTTGTGCAGAGCAATCCCGCGATCGATGACAGGATTATGAGCAAACTTGCTCATATCGCTGTACATGTCCTTGTCCATCAGCCAGAATGCGATGGTTTTGTCGCCCACAAGCGCCTGATCATGGCTCTCGGCATAACCAATATGGAGTTCGTCGTGTCGGCGGTTCATCAACGTGTGATACAACTCGCCCAGATTCCACTCTTCATCTCGCTTCTCTTTTAATAATTTAATCCAGTAATCCGGAACACCCATCGCCAGACGGTAATCAAATCCCACCCCGCCGTCGGCCACCGGCTTGGCCATGCCGGGCATGCCGGAAACATCTTCAGCAACCGTTATCGCCTGCGGATGAACCGTGTGCGTCAGGGTATTGGCCGTCTGCAGATATGCCAGTGCATCGCCATCCACGTTGGCTCCAAAGTAGGAATCATAACTGGTAAATTTGGCTCCCAAACCATGGTCGAGGTAAAGCATGCTGGTCACGCCGTCGAAGCGGAAACCGTCAAACTGGAATTCCTCCAGCCAATATCGCAGATTGCTCAGCAGCAGCCGCTGGACCTCATAGACGGCATAGTTGTAGCAGAGGGAATCCCAGGCGACATGCTGGCCCCGTGGTCCGCTGTGAAAATACTGATAATCCGTCCCATCAAAGAGATTCAGGCCCTCATGAATATTTTTAATGGCATGGCTGTGAACCACATCCAACAGGACCCAGAGCCCCAGGCCGTGGGCCGTATCGATCAGTTCCTTCAGTTCTTCAGGCGTACCGAACCGCGAGCTTACCGCAAAAAGACTGCTCACGTGATATCCGAACGAAGCGTAATACGGGTGTTCCATGATCGCCATGAGCTGCACTGTGTTGTACCCGAGCGCGGCAATCTGCGGCAGAAGATTTTGGGTAAATTCGCGGAAAGTTCCGACCCGCGGCTCCTCGGTCGCCATCCCGACATGAGCTTCATAAACCCGAAGGCCGCACCGCTTGGTTCTTTCTGGCGGCCGATGACGGAAATGATACGGCTCCGGGGGTTGCCAATACTGGCCCAGAAAACCGTGCGTCGCCGGGTCTTGAACCGTACGGCGGATATAGGCGGGGATTCGATCACTCGAGCCGGAGTTTGTCACCACGTGCACTTTGACATGACTGCCGTGGGTCAATCGCGCGGCAAACTCCCGGTCGGGTAAAAAAATCTCCCAAACACCGAATTCATCGCGTTTCAGCGGATGGCGGGTACGATCCCAGTCGCAGAAATCACCTGTCAGAAAAAGAGCTGCGGCTGCCGGTGCCCACTCCCGGTACCATACCCCAGATTCATGGCCGCGACTGCCACGATTAAGCCCAAAATAATGGTGCCCCTGGCTGATCTGCCCCAATATGCCACCGGTCGACGCAAACCGCTCCATCCACAACTGATAATACTGATAACGCCCGCGAATCGCCTCGGCGTGTGGCTCCAGCCACGGGTCCGACACGACAATCTGGGTACCGTCGGTGCGACGATTTGCGGTTTGGCTGCCGTTCGACTTCGTTGGCATCGTTAACCTCCTCTTACCGCTGCGATGAAACGTAAGTCTAACCGACACACGATGAAAAGTATCTGCGGACGAAACCTCACGAATTTTTACTCTGGCACAGCGCGATGGCCGCTGAAAGAAACGGCGGATTGCGAATAATAGACCCGAACCCGCGTGGCAGCCGGCGATATCCCATCAGCGCGTTGAATATCTGACGCATACACCAGTAATCGACGATCCGCTGCCAATCGGGATACTCCGAGGCAGGTTCCAATGATAAAAACGCATCCAGAAATGATCTCGCCTCCATGGCGCGAATTTGGCCCGCCTCATCTACGCACCATTCTACGAAAACGTCTACCGCATCCTCGAAGCGGCTACCGTGATTAGTCAATCCCCAATCAATAAATGCGGTGATTTGCCGATCATCATCCAGCAGTATGGATGATTGGTTGATGCCTCCATGAATCCAACCCTGCAGCGGGGCCTTGCCTTTTTGACTGTCGATAAACCGCTGCAGAGCAGTGGCGTCGAGTAAACTCAGAAGACTGTCACGGCGGGGCGATGGTTCCCCAAGCAGACGGGTAACCCGCACCAGCAGCGGAGGATCTGCTGGGCGACGATCCATTTCCACGGTCATTCGGTGCATCCATGCCAGCCGAACCCCCAGTTGACTCAAATCCTGGCCGTTCCATTTTTCGCATGCCAGTGACTGGCCCGTCGGAAATTTCACAACCATCAGGTGCGACCCTTGCGGACCGTCCACCACCCAACCGGCGTTTGCCTCAATAGGCTCGATATACTGGAGACACGGAAATGTTCCCTTAAACAGGATGTTGGATTTTTTTGCCCCGTTGTTGAGCTGATGGCGGGAATACAGGGGCGGGTAGATCAGCACCAGAAACGACTGGCGTTCCGATGTCAGAATCTCAA
>JAJZNY010000231.1 GCA_021852245.1 Planctomycetota bacterium
TTCAATCAGGCGTTCAGTCAGGGTTTCGACGGCCGCGATGAAAGCCCGGTGGGCCAGATTGCCAATGCGCTCTATGCCCGGATCCAATTTAATGTTTCATTCTGACATCCACAGGATACTGCGCTGAAAGTCAGTGGAGGTTCCCGCTCCTGCCCGTGTGGCCTTTGCGGAGCCATGACAGAGGGAGTGCGGGCTGCCGGTCGGGGCTTGTCCGCCGCGATGTCTGTCCGGGGCCATTTGCCTCGAAGCCATCGTATGGGCGGCGCCGAGGTCTCGACGGATTGCGGTTCACCGAGTCAGTAGGCGTTGGGATGACGGAAGCCGCAGAAAAGTGTCATAAACATAATTTTAATATCCAGCAGCGGCGACCAGTTGTGGACGTAGTACAGATCATATTGAAGTCTTTTGCGAAAGCTGGTGTCGCCCCGGTAGCCGTTGATCTGCGCCCAGCCGGTGATCCCCGCGCGCACCTTGAGTCGCATGGGGAAGCCGGGCACCTCCCGTCGGATACGGGCCATGAGTTCCGGCCTTTCCGGTCGCGGGCCGACCAGCGACATATGCCCGGCGAGCACGTTGAAAAGCTGCGGAAGTTCATCGAGGCTGGTGCGTCGCAGCCATCTGCCCACGGCCGTGCAGCGTGGGTCGTTGGGTACGGCCAGCGTTGCGCCGCTTTCGTGTTCGGCGGTGATGACCATGGAACGGAATTTGAGGATGTCGAAGGGCTTACCGCCGAAACTGATCCTCTGCTGCCGGTAAAGAACGGGGCCGCGGGAGGTAAGTTTGATCGCCAGGGCAATAAGCAGCATGGGCACGGCGAAGACCAGCAGCGCCAGCGATGCGCCGCCGATATCGAAGGTTCGCTTGTAAATGGCTCGCCAACCCTCCAGCGGGTTCTCCCGCACGCTGATGACGGGCATACCGTCGAGTTCGCTGACCGAAAGATTGCTGGTCACCGGCGATCCGTAAATATCGGGAATGACGCGAACATCCACCGCCGTATCCTCAAGCATCTTCATGACCCGACGTATGGAACGGGCATGGCGCCCGCTCATGGCCACGAAGACGGAATCAATCTGCTGGGTTTCGATGGTGCGGGGCAGATCGTCCAGGTTGCCCAGGATCGGCAGGCCGCGGATGTGTCCATGGATGTGATCCTCCTCGGCAACAAAGCCGACGACGCGGATCCCCGTCCAGCTGTTTTCTCGAAGGCGATAAAGGGTTTTCTGCGCCAGCCGTCCTGATCCGACGATAATCGCGTAGCGGAGATTCCAGCCGTTGCGGCGGATGGTGTTGAGAACAATCCGAGCGGCAAGCCTTTCTGAGAGAAGCATCGCAACGGACAAGGGTAAAAGCATCAACAACAGGCCGCGGGTGAATTTGGTCTGCTCGATGTAATAAATGCATACCAGAAGGAGCATCCATGCAATGACGGAACCGAATAAGATCACCCGGAGTTCTTCGATAATGGATTTAATGCGGCGTGGTTTGTAAGCGCCCACACCGTTGAAACAGACGGCAATGAGCCCCAGAAAAAGAATCAGATTCACAATCACATCATGGAGTGGCGGGATCCCCTTGTTGTGGGGCAGAAGATCAAACCGGATGCAGTAAGCTGCCGTCCAAGCGGCGCTGGCAACCATTAAATCCAGGCACCCGCGGACAAAACCGATCAGTTGGCTGTGCTGTTTAAGCATATACCCTGCGCTGTCTCCACACACTGCCCCACCTCGGCTCATGGATATTGTGCCAGATAATCGGGCGGTGTCAAAATGGATGCTTGACGTTAGAGTTTCGTTAGGTATGATGCCTGACCTGTGCCGACTGCTTTCACGGTCGGCAGCGTGTGCGAAGCGTATTCGGACTGTACCGGTAACGAACTGGGAAATTGTTTTGTGAGGCGCACCCCATGTCAAAGGAAACCACCCCCGTAAACCCCGCCAAGGATCAGGCTCTTAAACAGGCCGTTGCCATGATTGAAAAGTCATTTGGCAAGGGGGCCATCATGGTGTTGGACGGCACCACCTCTCTGGCTGTGGAGGGAATCCCGACCGGTTCAATCGGATTGGATCTCGCGTTGGGTGGCAAAGGGATGCCGCGCGGGCGTATTGTGGAGGTGTTCGGGCCGGAATCATCGGGTAAGACGACGCTTTGTCTGCATGTGATTGCCGAGGCGCAAAAACTCGGAGGGATGGCGGCATTTGTAGATGCGGAACATGCCTTGGATCCGACGTGGGCCAAACGCCTGGGGGTCAATCTTAAGGATTTGCTGGTCAGTCAGCCGGACACGGGAGAGCAGGCGCTTGAAATCGTGGAACTGCTGGTGCGAAGCAATGCGGTGGATGTGATTGTGGTCGATTCCGTCGCCGCCTTGATCCCCAAGGCGGAAATTGAAGGGGAGATGGGCGACGCATCGATGGGTATGCAGGCGCGCTTGATGAGCCAGGCGATGCGAAAACTCACTGGCGCGGTATCCAAGAGTAAGTCGCTGGTGATTTTTATCAATCAGATACGCGAAAAGATCGGCGTGATGTTCGGCAACCCGGAAACGACCACCGGAGGCCGGGCGCTAAAATTCTATTCATCTGTGCGCGTTGATATCCGGCGCATCAATACCATCAAAGAGGGGGATGCCGCGGTGGGTAATCGCGTGCGGGCGAAAGTTGTCAAAAATAAGATTGCCCCACCGTTTCGCGAAGCGGAATTTGATATTCTCTTTGATTCCGGCATCAGCTACCACGGCGATTTGCTCGATATGGCTGTGGCGGACAATGTGGTTGAAAAATCCGGTGCATGGTTCAGCTATGGCCCATTGCGAATCGGTCAGGGGCGCGAGCAGGCCCGACAGTTCCTCAAGGATAATCCCGACGCCGCATCGGAGATTCATGCCGCCATCCTCTCCCGCAGGATCCCGGTGGCAACCGGCGGGGCAACAGGCACCGGGGCGGCGAAGGCCGGTGCCCCGACGGCTGAAAAATCGGATAAGCCTGAAAAGCCGGAAAAGGCTCCTGATCGGCCGACCATTAAAAAGTAATGCGGCCCGGAATGCGGTCCCAATCGCTGCGGGGAAGCAGATCGTGGGTTCATGGGAAATCAGCCTGGATGGAAATCGGCGCCCGGCGGGCACGTGGACAAACCGCCGACGGTTTTTCGGTTTCAAATTCGGCGCAAAGAAAAACCGCTTCCCAAGGTCTTTATACTTCCCCGTCCACGTATAAAAAAATGATGGCAGTTTGATGAACTTTATTGTCCGGCGGAAGGTTTGCCTCGTTCAGCGGTTTTGTCTGTCTGATCTTTTCTGATCAAACC
>JAJZNY010000382.1 GCA_021852245.1 Planctomycetota bacterium
GGAATGTCCGCAAATAACCAACGCCCAGGCATCGGCGTTGCAAGCCTTGCTCTCATCCGTCGCCGCTCATACGTTATCTTCCGCCCCTGCCATGAATTTTACGGCAAACTCCTCATTTTCGATTTCTGAACCGGTCCGCGGGCGGCTGCTCATCCCTGCGCAGACAGGGCAGCGTTGGCGCTGCCGGTCCGGCATGTTCATTGTCATTCCTCACAGCGCGGAGCTGAAATGGATGCAGTCGGATGGCGCCATCTCCGACTGGCATTTGCATCTGCGGAATTCCACTCCGCACGTGGCACCCGGTCCGCATGATGCCCCAATCGTAGGCTGGGGCAGGGATGGCCGTCTGGCACTGGTTGCGACGCACGGCGGTGTGGCCGTTCTGGTCTCACATCGGTCTGTCTTTGCCGTAGACATCAAAACCGGCCTGTTACTCTGGCAGCGACATCTCAGAAGTTTATTAATGCCGAAGTCGGTTCAGTCCGAGCACGGGTATTCAGATGCGAACCCGCCGATCCAGCCTTTTGTTCCCGCCTCACCCCAGACAAATTTTGTCTACATCAACGGCGTAATGCAGGCGGCGGCCCCTTCCGGCGTCAACATGGGGCCGTTGTTGCCGGTGATGGCCCGAATCGTTCGCTTTACCGGTCCGATCCAATTCAACTTTATCCGCTGGACTCCATCCGGATTGCTCATCGGTGTCGGTACTCATCTCATGCTGCTCGATCCGAAAACCGGAAAAGCAATCTGGCCCAGCCGCCTTTCCATTAAGCCCTATGGTAAGCTGACAGCTGCTCGGACAATGGGAAAGTCTCTTATCCTTGCCTTTGGGCGTCAATATCATCGTCTGATTGCCGTTAATGCCTCTGACGGTCGTCTCGAGGCGGCTGTGTCACTCTCCGCTCCGGGCGGATACCGGAGGATGCTCACCGGTGCCGACGGCTTGATTTATCTTTTCGGCAGTCGCCGCACTTCCGCATTTAAATTAACCCCGACAGCGTTGAGTCTGGTTTGGAGCCGTCGCGTGATCAATCCGATGCCGCGCCTCGTGGCGCGAACGTTTTTAGGGGTTGTGGAACTTCAGCACCACGGAATCATCTGCTTCAATGCGGCAACCGGCACCACTCGATGGCGTATTCCGATGCTCGCCGGTGCTATGAGTGGAATCCCTGCCGACGATATGGATTTGACGGCTTTTGGCGATACCGTTATTGCACGCACGCCATACAATTTATCCGCTTATTCGGCTGATTCCGGCGCCATTCGCTGGCGGGCGGAAATCAGGACGCGCCAGACGCCGCCGCTGGTCCGCATGCAACTTGCCGATCCGGACCTCGCACTCCTGGCCTGTGGTCCCGCCGGAGCTTTGAATCGCAGCGAAAAATTAATATTGATCAATCAACGCGATCGGCACGGCCGGCTTGATAACGGATCCATCGTCCTGAGCAAGCCGCTGGTGATGTCCTC
Source organism: Planctomycetota bacterium (assembly GCA_021852245.1). Next base: position 1,468 of record JAJZNY010000382.1, read on the forward strand.
AACCGACGGCAACGGGCCGGTTATTCAGTCATGGTATGTGTTGAACAACAGCATCATCTTCTCGCTTGACGGACGGATCTTCGCGTATCATGCTGGCAGGTAAATGACCGGAGGCTGTCAGTGCTTGATTCATGGACGTTTTCGATTTCAATCGAGCTTGGCGCTGCAGGCGAACGGCTCGTATGAAGGATTGCATAAATGAGTGCGGACATGACGATTTCCGATTATGGCAATGCGGTTCTGAAATCACCTACGTTTCGACAATTCAGAATTCTGCTCGCGGTGGCTGCATCGTGTGTAATCTTTTACACCATCGGCATGTGGGTGATGGTCATGCCACAGATGGGGGGCGCCGGCATCATCGCCTTCGGCCCGTTGGGGTCCTGGGTTGCACCGGCCGGCCTCGTCGCGGCATTGCTCCTGAGTATGGTGGTCTCCGCTTTAATTACCTTCCCCGATGGACCTCATACCGGTCTCTTTGGGGCAGCGGCCGGACTCTGTGCCCTGGCCGTGCGTATCGGCACGATTAAATTTCTCCTTTTAACTCAGTATCACCATCCCTCTGCGGCGTATCTTCCGTTGGTGGCCCAGTGTGCGTTTTTTCTGATCTGGGTTCTTCTGGCGGCGCTGGCTGCGCGGGTCATGCAGCCATGGTTCACCGGCGCCCACCTCTGGCCTCTGAGTGTCGGCGTGCCATGGCCGCTGCGCCATGATGCCGATATAGCCGTTCCAGAGGGCTTTCCATCATCCACCGACTGGCTGGTGCGCACCAACCGGGAGGGAAAGCCCGCCCGGCCGGCCCTCATCGACAGTGTGCTTGCTCTGCTGATGATCGTTCTGATCGCTTTGGTCATGGAGTTGATTACTCTACGTTCTCTGCAGCCCGGGCAGGCGATATTTGCACTGATCATCTCGTTTTATGTTGCGGCTTTCGCAACTGGGCTGGTTTTCAAGCGGGCGGCGGACGTGATGTATCTCGCGGCCCCGCTGGTCACGGCCGCCATCAGTTATCTGGTCTCATGGCACATGAAAAGTCCTTATCCAGGCTACCCCGGCTTTACTCCGGCCAATGCATTGCCTGTTTATTACGCCTCCGCAGGTGTGGTTGGCGCGTTGATGGGATATTATTCCGCCATGCGTGCGGTTCATCACAGTGCTCTCGAGCAGTCCCACGCTGATCAGACGAGAGGAAATTGATGGAGTCGAGCGGCTTGCATGCCCAAACGTGAGCTATCCATCTCGCTTGCCGCCAAGTGCCAGCTCCTCTTCGGTTTCGCCGTCATCATCATCATCACCGGCGCTCTGATGGTTCCCTGGTTGCGGATGGAACAGCTTGCCAATCGTGAGCCGGTTTACGAGGCGGGGGTCCTCACGGATCTGGCGCTGCGGAACATTCACCGCGTTCCTTCAGCAGTGCTGCATCGGCCCGTCGGGCCCCAGATGCCCGTCATGCCTCACACCGGTCATATCACGCCGGCCCGCATCATTACCCTGGTCGGCAAGCACGCGACAAAGCCGAACCTTGATCCCATCTCCGAGCGTGCGCTGCGGTATTTTCGCCGTCATCCGAACCGGCACCATTACGGTTATGTCCACCAGAATTCCCGCCATACGCCCATTTATTATCAAATCACGGGCATCTACGCCAGCCGCGACTGTCTGGAGTGTCATCAGGCGTGGCGGCGGTTGTTTCCGCCGAGTACGCCGGCCCTTCGGGCTGCCACGTTGCCGGCCGGGGCAGTCAAGCCGCTCACCCGGGCACTCGTCGGGCTGGTACGGGCTCAAGTCCCCGTTCGGCTGGATCAGGATCAACTGCTGCTCAACCGCGTG
>JAJZNY010000476.1 GCA_021852245.1 Planctomycetota bacterium
GAACGTTTAGCATAAACCCGCTGTAAGATCAAAAAGGAGTGCAGAATGAATCGGCGCAAGTTCATGAAGGTAACGGCGACTACAGTGGCTGCGGCTGCGACGAGTTCGTTGCCCAAAACAGCTTCGGCCGCTTCCGCAGACGAAACATATGAAGCCAAACGACGTAAACTTATTGCGGAAATAAGCAAACAAGTGCCTGAAGGTTTCATGGACACCACACGCACGTTTGAAGAGTTCTGCGATGCGCCGCAGGATGACCGGATTTTCTACGCCCTTACCGACAGCAAAATCGTTCCCGAGCGACTGAATTCAAGGCACTGGCGGCCGACGGGATGGGGCAATCCTCCTGCTCTTCCGATTCCGGGAGGCTCTCATGACGGCGTGCCGATGGTTTCACCGTTTCCAGACCTTTATGGCGACGGCCCCTTCGAGCCGACTTGGGAATCCCTGCAGAATTATGAATGCCCCGAATGGTATCGCGACGCCAAGTTCGGTATCTGGAATCATTGGTCGCCCCAGTGCGTGCCGGAGGATGGAGATTGGTACGCCCGGAATATGTACATAGAAAATTGCAGTCAATATGAGTTCGAGCTTGCCCATTACGGTCCACAATGCCGTTTCGGCTACAAAGACCTCTGTGCTCAGTGGACGCTGCTGAACTGGGAACCTGAACACCGCATGGCGGAATATAAAGCTGCCGGTGCCAAATATTTTCTGGCTCTGGCCAATCATCATGACGGCTTTGACACCTGGCATTCCAAGCATCATCAGTGGAACGCACACAACATCGGCCCGCACCGTGATGTCATCGGTACCTGGGCTCAGCAGGCGCGGAAGATGGGACTCAAGTTCGGCGTCACCATCCACCAAGCCCGAAATTGGTGGTGGTTTCAAACCGCTCACAACGCCGATAGGCTCGGGCCGTACGTCGGGCGCCCTTACGACGGGTGTCTGACGCAGGCCGATGGTCGGCATGCCTGGTGGGCTGGTTTCAACCCACAGCAGCTTTATAACGCCAAGCATCCGCACAACGCCCTGCCTGATGTATCCTACGCCAAAAATTTTTACGACCGTACTCGCAATCTGATTGATCTGCACAACCCGGACATCCTCTACTTCGACAATCCACTTTTTCCCCTCGGTTGGGCGGGGATGAACATCGGGGCCTATTTCTATAACAACAGCATGAAACTTAACGGCGGTAGAGTTGAAGGCGTGGTCAATATCAAGAATGTGCCGCCGAATCTCGCTAAAACCGTCGTGGCGGATATCGAACGCGGCTTGGCGGGACAGATATTGCCCCATCCCTGGCAATCGGAAACCTGTATCGGAGATTGGCATTATCTGCGTGCACTTTTCAACCAGCCCGGCAAATACGGCGGATACCTGCATCCTCGCGAAGTGATTCACTGGATGATTGACGCCGTGAGTAAAAACGGAAATTTTGTTCTCAACATTCCGGGTAAGCCGGACGGAACCATCGACCGTAAGGAAAAACTGATCCTCTCCGAATTGGCGCAGTGGTTCAAACTCAATGGGGACGCCATCTATGCCACGCGGCCGTGGGTGGTCTACGGCGAGGGACCGACGGTTGTAAAGGCCGGCTCTTTTGCCGGGAGAAGCGTCGACAGGCTGGGTGTCAAGGATATTCGCTTTACCCGCAACAAGGCAAATACCGTGGTCAATGCGCTGGTGCTGGGTGTTCCGACTCAGCCGATATTGATCAAATCGTTGGGCCTCGCCCCGGGTGTGCATGCCACCAAGCATGCGCTGAAGGTGACACACGTGCGCCTCTACGGTTATGACAAACCGATCAAGTGGAAGCAGACGGCGACCGGCCTGCAAATTGTGCCGCCGCGCGATATACCCCAGCATCACTTTGCCGTTGCGTTTGCCATTTCGGTGTCATAAAACGCCACCCGATGTCGGGTGAAGCATTTAAGCATCCGGAAGTGATTTTGATGCAGGCGCGGGTACGCCGGATCATCCATCCGATTGCGTCCTTCAACGGCCGTGGCGATGGTTCGCCTGCGATTGGAGGAAGAATATGAAAAAGTTGACTCCGGTAGAGCCGTCTCAACCGGTGAGACTTCACGATTATGATCCCGGCGATCATTGCGGCCTCTCAGATAAAGACCGAACCGTGGAAAAAACCGACGCTATCGCACGGGAGATCGGCGACCTGCAGCAGCAGCTTTTTACCGATTCCACGCAGGCCCTCTTGATCGTACTGCAAGGCATGGATACGGCTGGTAAAGACGGTACCATCCGGCGGGTTTTTGACCACGTCAATCCTGCGGGAATGGTGGTGAGCAGTTTCAAAACACCCAGTACCGAGGAAAAATCACACGACTTTCTCTGGCGCATCCACAAGCGGGTCCCGGCCTTCGGGCAGATTGGTATTTTCAATCGATCTCATTATGAAGATGTACTCGTGGTGCGTGTGCATGCCGACACATTGCTCCCGCTGCACCTGCGATCCGACAGGGGCCTTTTCAAGGCGCGATTTGACATGATCAATGCATTTGAGACCCTGCTGACCCAGTCAAGAACCAGAGTGGTGAAATTCTTTCTCCACATCTCCAAGGATGAGCAGGAAAAACGCCTTGAGGCTCGTGAAAAAGACCAGAGCAAACGCTGGAAACTCTCGGATGCGGATTTTGCAGAGCGAAAATTCTGGAAAAAGTATCAACAGTGTTATGAAGATGTGCTTCGATTTACCTCCACTGAACATTCACCGTGGTACGTTATTCCCTCCGATCATAAATGGGTCCGAGATCACTGTGTTGCGCGAATCGTTCGAGATACATTGCAATCTATGCATCCTCACCCGCCATCCGTCGATGCAAAATCCGCATTGAATCTAAAACGGTAGTCAGCCAGATTTACCCCGAACGCTCGGGTCAAACCTTCTCCTTATCGGCCCGAACTCCTGCCCCTGATGCCGTCTTGCCGGTGCGTGTACCGCGGCAGCAAGGCCATGTATACTGAAATACATGTTCCAGTTCGTCCGTAATTTTGCCGATCGCCTGGACGCCTACAATTGGTGGATCGTCTGTATTGAACTTCTGCTTATCGGCACGGTCGTTCACAGCGTGCTCTACTTTCTGCGTGATACACGCGGTGCCCGGCTTATTCGTGGTACCATATTGCTGCTGATCATCGCGTTTACCGTCATCTGGCTCAGCGGTAATAAATTAATTCGCGTCGAGTATCTTTTTCAACGGATACTGCTTTTTACCAGTCTCGCGGTGGTGGTTGTATTTCAACCCGAACTGCGACGAGCGCT
>JAJZNY010000261.1 GCA_021852245.1 Planctomycetota bacterium
AAGATCGTGTACGCAGGTTCACGGGTGAGCATGGCGCTGCGCAGCGTCAGGCTATCGAATGGGAAACAGATTCAGCGTGAAGTGGTGCTGCATCCGGGTGCCGTCATCATCCTGCCGATTCTGGCGGATGGGCAGATTGTGCTGATTGAGAATGTCCGTCATACCGTTGGAGAATCGCTTTTGGAACTGCCGGCGGGGACGCTGGAAAAGGGAGAACCGCCGGACGTTTGTGCCGGTCGGGAACTGGAGGAAGAGACCGGGTATCGGGCGGCGCGAATAGAGTCATTGGGATGGTTTTATACTTCCCCCGGCATTTTAACGGAGAAGATGTATGCGTTTGTCGCACACGAATTAACACCCGGGCCCCAGGCACTGGAAGAAAACGAAACCATCAGCGTGCGACCGACCCCGGTGAGAGAGGTGGTCAAGCTCATTGATTCCAATTCCATCGTGGATGGAAAAACGATAGCGGTGATACTCAAATACCTGAATCGCTCGGGAAATCGGTAAGATGGAGGCCGCTGAAATGGATATGATTGCCGGGTGGTCATACGGGGAACTGATCAGAAACCGGATTGGATAATGCATTATGGGTTGGCGAGATCGTTCATATAACCGCACAGGTTCCGGTGGGTTTGCAACGGATAACCCGCTGACAAGCCCGGAATCGCTGTTCAACTGGTCACTGCCGGCAGGCACATACGGGCCGGTGCGTGTGCGGCTGCATTTCTGGCTTATGCTTCTTCTGCTGCTGCAGGTGGTCAACATCATTCATCTTGGTGCGGGTTTTGCGGCGGCCATTCTGCTGGCGGCCGCAACACTTTCGGCCCTGTTGATCCATGAACTGGGGCATTTCATTTTTGCCAAGTTTGCCGACGGGGCACATGAGGAATTTGTTGTCGGTCCGTTTGGAAACATGCTTCCCCCATCGCACGCACCCGGTCCGTGGCCGATGTTTATTGCCCAGACGGGCGGCATGATTGCCAATTTTACGCTGGCGGTGATCTGTTATTTTGCCTTAGTGATCATCACGCACAGTACGGCGATGCCCACCTTCGTGAATCCAGTTGCGGCGCTGTTTGACATCCCGCAGGGCGGGGCGTTTTTCAGCGGCAGTCTGGCGATGGGTTTTCTGTATTCGTTCTATCTGATGAATCTGATGCTGATGTATCTGAACATGCTGCCATTTTTCTGGTTTGACGGCGGATACATTCTGCAGGCGGTTCTGGCGCCGGCGGCAGGTGCGTATCAAGCGGTCAATATCACGTGCTGGGCAGGGATGCTTCTGGCGGCGGTGATGGTGGCGTGGAGCATATTTGATATTCATGCCCATCTGGGCTTATTCACTATTCTGCTCTGGGTGCTGCTGTTTTACAGTTCGCTGGTGATGCTCCGGCAACTCCGATCTGATGCACCGGGATTGCTGTCGCAACTGCAACCCGATATGAGCCGCGCCCGCAGCAGTAACATGAAGAAACGTCTCCGATCCGGTGCGTGGAGCAAGAAGGTAAAAAAGCGGGTGGAGGAAGAACAGAAAGAGCAGGATGAGATTGACCGGATTCTCGCCAAGGTAAGCCAGCATGGGCTGGCCAGCCTGACTCGGGGTGAAAAACGGCGGCTGAGACTGGCGACGCTGCGGCAGCAGGAACGCGAGCGGCAGGGTAAATAGCAAAACCGCTTCTTGCTCCGGAATATGCTCACGTCTTTTGAACGGTTGATGCGCACAGCTGGACCACAAAAGTCGAATTGTATCACTGTCGGGGTTTATCCGCCGATGAGGCGGAGGATGTTTTGCCGCGGGTGTTGTGGCGAATGATCAGCGGCAAATCGGCCTCCATGGCCGCGTTGGCAATGCGCACGAGCACCCACCAGGCAAGCAGCGGCAGAATGACGACCTGAATGACAAATTCGCCGACGTACAGGGCGCAGAGATCGACAAATGATTGCGAGAGTGAACCGGCGTGGCGGATCGCCATGCCAACAAGCTCTCCCATGGCGACGGTCTTCTGCTTGACAAACTCAAAGGGTGCGGTGAGATCGGAAAATACGCCGGTCATACGGGGCATCTGGAAGCTGGTGAGTGCCTGGATATCCTGCGGCGGAAAGATATCAATCTGATTCCGGGCTTTGGCAATTCTTGCGGCGAAAAAATGTTGGTGGACTTCATTATTCACCAAAGCTGAAATCGGCAGTGCCACGCGGAGGCACAGGAGAATCAGCGTAAGGCCTGCGATTCGCCTGAAGATGAGATGTTCGCGACCGAAGCCACCGTAAGCCAGCGCCGCCAGTGCAAGCAGCAGAATCGCCAGCAGATAAGGGGCAAAGGCGCGGGTGATTTCATAGCCGATTTCCTCGACGGTCAGCGATGCGATGCAGGTAACCATGACATCAGATGCGCGTTCGGCCATGTCGTAAACGGGATCGAGCATCTGCCCCGGCTCGGTCTGGACGCCAACGCCGAAGGGGCGGAGGCTGACCTGAGAATGCTCGAGGAGCCCCAGCGTGCCGATGATGACCCGGCAGGTGAGATAGACTTCCGCCGCTTCCTTTATGGAGTGCGTGAAATACCGCTGTGTCTGATTATCCACAACCGGAATGGTGAGCAACCGGGGAAACATCAAGAGCCAGATGGCGATAATAATGGCGGCCAGGGAGAGTTGCTTTTTGCGGGTGCCGCAGAGAGTGTTGACGATTTTGTCCTGCATGGAATTGTCTCCGCAAAACTCCAACAGCGGGCAGATTACCACGAGTCGCGACTGGGTGCGAGGCGACAGAATTTTCGGCAGGAGATATCGGCGGAGTGCAGGTGCGGCAGCGGGCCTACGGTATCAATAACCGCATGGCCAATACATATGCGATCGCCATGGCGTCGGCGACATCGGGCGGCGAGGGTGGCTTGCGGAGATGAAAGCGGCTGGCGGCGGTTTTTTGCATCTGGCTTTTGGTGGCGTGTCCATTGCCGGTGAACATTTTTTTTACCAGTGTGCTGGGCAGATCTATGACGGGTACGCGGCGGTCACCGGCGGCCAGAAGAATCACGCCGCGCGCATGCCCCATAAGAATCGCGGTGCGGGGATGCTTGTAATGGGCGTAGAGCTGTTCAACGCCGACGTGGCTGATTGAGAATTCATCGATGATCTCGGCAATCTGTCGGTGCAGATCGGCAAGGCGAAGGGGAAGATCGCCGGTGGATGAGCCGCGAATGACACCGGCTTCAATCAGGGCGGGCTGGCGTGAAATCCGCAACACCGCTTTCATCTCCG
>JAJZNY010000076.1 GCA_021852245.1 Planctomycetota bacterium
AAGCCCGCCCCTGAACGTATTTAATGCCCCTGCCACGGATGGGAAATTGAGCCGGCGACCGCTCCCATTTTGGAAACTCCTGCTTCTTGTGGCAGGCCCGGGATTAGTCGTCATGCTTGCCGACACGGATGCGGGGAGCGTCATTACCGCGGCACAAAGCGGTGCCCAGTTCGGCTATAGCCTGCTGATTTTTCAGCTTATTCTCATCCCGATTCTCTTCATCGCGCAGGAGCTCGCCGTCCGGCTTGGACTCGTGACTCAGAAGGGACACGGGGAGTTGATATCCGAACATTTCGGCAAGGGGTGGGCTTGGCTTTCCGTCTCCACTCTCATGGTTTCATGCGTGGGGGCACTTCTGACGGAATTTGCGGGTATCGAGGGCGTCGGGCAACTTTTCGGCGTCCCTCCGTGGATCAGCATCTCCATGACCGTTTTATTCATGGTCATCGTCGTCGCCACCGGAACGTATCGGCAGGTGGAAGTGATTGCCATTCTCATCGGACTATTTGAACTCGCATTTGTTGCAGTGGCGGCAGTTTCACACCCTTCTTTGCATGCGATGGTCACCGCAATCGGACACCAACCGCTGGGCGATTCCAATTATCTCTTTCTGATTGCCGGGAACGTGGGTGCCGTCATCATGCCGTGGATGATTTTCTATCAGCAGTCCGCGGTCATTGATAAAGGGCTCAATGAAAGTCATATGAAGGCCGAGCGGGTGGACACCGCCATTGGCGCCACGGTTACGCAGATCATCATGTCTGCGGTGCTGATTCTTACCGCAGCTACCATCGGACTGAAAAACCCCAATGTGCCGCTGGACACGGTGCAGCAGATCGCCAGCGCGCTGACGCCGATTCTAGGGAGCTGGTGGGGTCGCGCCATTTTCTCGCTGGGGATGCTCGGCGCGGCGCTGGTGGCCACCATCGTCGTATCACTGACCGCGTCATGGGGACTAGGAGAGGTGACCGGTTACAAACGATCATTGGCCAATCATCCGTTCGAAGCGCCGTGGTTTTATGCCGTCTACCTTCTGAGCCTTCTCGTCGGTGCGGGGATCGTGCTCTCAGGAATCAACCTGGTGAAGTTGACGGTCGGGGTCGAGGTGATGAATGCACTCTTGCTGCCAATTGTCCTCGGCTTTCTGTATCTGCTGGCCCTGCGCACCTTACCCGAGCGGTGGCGACTTAAGGGGTGGTACGCGTGGCTCGTCGGAGCGGTGGTGATTATGACGGCATTAACAGGGGTGTATGCGGGCATCGCCGGGATCAATTTCTAAAAAGGGAACCCGCCTTTTCGATTTCGCCCGAAACTGGAGTAAATGCATTATGACGAAGATCGCGCCGTTGGGAGATTATCGTGCGCCTGCGGATACACGCATCGGCCATGTCCATTTGAAAGTTGCCGATCTGCAGCGGGCGGTAACGTTTTACCGCGATGTGCTCGGATTTGGCCTGATGGCGGAAATGGGCGATTCCGCCGCATTTCTCGGCGCTGGCGACTACCACCATCACATCGGACTAAATATCTGGGAGAGCCGTGGTGGCAGCCCCCCACCGCCGGGATCAACCGGCATCTATCATCTCGCGATTCTATATCCTACGCGGCGCGATCTTGCTATTGCCGTGAAACGGGCGATTGCGGCTGAAACTACGTTTGTCGGCGCCGCCGATCATGGCGTAAGTGAGGCGGTTTATTTTGAAGACCCGGATTCCAATGGAGTGGAATTGTATTGGGATCGCCCACGCGGAGAGTGGCCCAAACTTGCCGACGGCCGTCTGAATATTTTTACCAAGCCCTTGGATTTGCATGCACTGCTGGCATTGGCTGATTGACGGATTGCTTGCCGTCGGTCAACTGGTCAGATCGGCTGCCCGTGCAGCGTCAGTCGCGGAAAGTAAAAGTTGACATCTCCGGGTAATATTTCCGCCCACATGCACCCAGCGCGATCATCCTTCCAGACCGTTACCGTCGCGGTGATCAATCCGGTTGAATTCTTCACATGTATGACCACGGGCTTATTAACTGAAAGCTTTTGTGCCAATGAACCGGGCAACTGCACCAGTGTACAGGGTCGCCCCATCTCGTTGCGCCAAGAGGTGACAAGCCCCTTTCGCCCGCCCACAGCTAGAACAGCGAAGCCCGTCAGGCGGTAGCCGACATAATGGGGAATTTCGGCTTTGAATCCCAGATGGAGTTGCGCAGCGACGGCCCGGGCAGACCGGCGGACATGAGGCGCGGTGCCGGAGGGTTTCGGCAGTTTCAGGTGAGCCAATGATGTGGCCAACGCATACCGCCGCACGGATAAGTCGTGCTCAAGTACCAGCCGAACGGCGATCCATGATGCAATGATCAGCGCTGCGGCACATGCCAGCTTCAGCCAATGGATATGAAGAAAAGGTCGGCGATTGGAACCCGGCTGATGTTGACGCGGAATATCGAGTAACTTTGCAGGGAGATTTTCCGGCGGCGGAGAACTTGCCAGCTTTTGCGATAATTGCTCCTGACGCGCAAAGGTCCGCGCGGCTTGCTTCTGCGTTTCGTCCGTGGCAGTCTTGAGTCGCTCCTCAGCTTTTATTCGAAGAGGATCATCTCGACGGAGGCATGCAACGGCAGAGATTAATTGGCGAAGGCGCAGGTGATTCATCGATCACCTCCCGATCCGGCCTCATCCGACGCGGGCTTTTGTTCACTCGTCCGCACTTCCGTCGCGTCATGCGATTGGGCCATGAGGTATTCTAACCTCTCACGCGCACGGGCAATGCGTGATAAAACCGTACCCAAAGGGATGCCCAATTCCCGCGCGGCCTCCCGGCAAGTGAGTCCCTCCATCGCCACCATCAGAAAAGGATCGCGAAACTTACGTTCCAACTGACTCAAAGCCTTCGAGACCACATCCTGCTCATCGATGTGACGGTGATGATCATTTCGATCCGCGAAATCCGCGGGAAGCGCCGCCAGGACGGTGTCTGAGCGCTCCATCACCCGCCAACACGTTCGCCGCAGGACGGTGTAAAGCCAGGCGCGGGGTGATGACACATTCTGCACCTGGCGAATGGAAATCCACGCCTGCAGAAATGTGTGTTGAACGGCGTCTTCCGCTTCCGCCCGACTGCAAAGAAGCCGGTAGGCATAGGCATAGAGCTCGCGCCAGTGCGCATGAACCAGCCTCTCATAAAGGAGACGATGCTCGTGTGCCGACACGCAATCACCTTGTCTGGCCGGTGCTCTGATATTTTATCCGACAAATCTGCGGCGTGTGA
>JAJZNY010000101.1 GCA_021852245.1 Planctomycetota bacterium
TTGCATGAAGCTTCATCTGCTGCCGATGATTTTGTGCCCAGATCACCTCGGTCTTCAGACGTTTCCGTGCTATCACCGAGACAGATTTGAAGCCGGCTTGACGAGGCACGGTCGCACAGCCACCAAGAATTCCGCCGACGAGCATTATTCCTGCGGAAGCTCCACGAACGAAATGTGTCGCGTTGTTACGCTTCATTTATTCTCCTCTGTACTCTTGGCCATGCCTTTCATGGCTCCCATGGGCATATTCATGCCGGGCATCTTCATCTCTGACCCGGATGACGCGGCCGGTGGACCTTGTGCGGCTGCAGGGGCGCCGGGTAAGCCGACACCCGCCGTGATACTCGGCAGCGCAATGTCGCTGCCGGAACCCGATACATTCAGAAAATCTCCCCCTGCGAATGGTTTTCCGGCGGAGGCCGCCGGATTCGCCGGATTATCTCTTGCCGGCGGAGCGATGTTGGGTAATTGCGCGCAGCCCGTTATCAGGAGCGCCCCCACTGCTGTGGGTAACCACAAATTTTTCATGCCACTTATCTCCAATGCGTGATTCAACTGACCAACCCGCAACGGTAAAACATCGACATCCGAAAGGTCGCGGGGAGAAAGGCGTGTTATTTAGGTATGGATCAGATTCTCAGCGCGCAGTGCTGGCGCAGCAGGGAGTTGTCACTGCTGTGTAGGCTGACGCTTGCTATGTCGAACAGAACGCGGTGGCTCGCTGGCGACACTAACCCTGAGGGGGCTGAAAATTGGAACATGGCTGCCACGCGGACCGGCTGAGGTTGGCAGCTGAGTCGCTGTTCTTGGAGTGTGGCACGAATGATATGATGGCAGCACATAAGGTCCGCTGGTGCGCTGCCAATGGATTCCGTGGCTCGCCGCAACACATAAAATCCGGCTCTCCGAGGGGTAGCAGACGTGCTGTGGCTTGCTGAACATTCGCCCCACGGTAACAATAATCGATTATTGCATGGGCACCACATCGGCGATAGACCCAAGACAAGCGCCAGTAGCGAAATAAGGATGTGCCTGAATCGCCCGTTCATATGGGAATAAGAATAGGCCGTTCGTTGTCGGATGTCAAATCGCACCAGCCCGAAAATGCATCCCGAGTCGCTCTGCCGGGATTGCCGTCAGACGCCGCGACGCTGGGGACTGTGGTGGCACATTCGCCTTGGGGCGGTATAAAGCTGGATCGGCTTATGCGGGGGCATGCCGATAGGCGATGACTTTCACCTCTTCCATGGTGATCATTCCCTCGGTAACCATTGCATCGAGTTGTGGCAGAAGCAGCTGAATTTTTTCCCGTGAGTCGACCAGTTCAATCACGATCGGCAAATCGGAGGACATGGCCAAAATTCTGTCGGTGTGCATGACGCTGTTGGCACCGAACCCCATCACGCCTTGGAGCACCGTCGCGCCGCTGAGCCCGAGTTCCCGGGCTTTGTTCAGTATGGCTTCATGGAGCGGCTTTTTTTCGTATACGTCTGACTCGCCGATGAATACGCGAAGCAGGACGCCGTCGGAGTTGGTGTGCATGGGCAAACCTCTTTCAATATCAGGTAAAGTACTCAGGGGCTTGATGCGACCGAGAAGTTGCGCTTCGCCGCGGGCCGTATGTTCACGCGGGCGATATATCACAACGGCTGCGCGTTCGAGGGTGGCGAGGCCGTGGTGAAGCAACCTATCAGCAATGTCGTGCAGGAAGGCAAGCAGTTTTTCGCCATCATCGACGCACTCGATGATGATTGGAGCATCGCTGATCAGATGCATGGGAGAGGGCTTGAGCATGCCGCGTTGACCAAAACCCAGAATACCGCGCAGAGCGGTAAGCCCGGCAAGTTTCTTCCGGCGTGCCATCTGTATCACGCGCTCGTATCTCGGCACAAGCATGTGCTGGTCGCCGGTGCGCATATAAAGACGTAATAGAATTTTTTCGCCAGTCATTTTGTGTCGTCCATGGCCGTAATCTCAAACGAGTATGTGGAGCCGCAGGATCATTGTATCCGCGTTTAACTGGTTCTCTGCCCCAGAATAACACCGAGCCGCACGGCGATAAGCCCCAGCGCCACACTTCCGGCGATATAGAGAATGCCGCGAGCCACTTCACCGGCGGCAAGCATGCGATCAGATTCAAACATATAGGTGGAAAATGTGGTATACGCACCGACGAAACCGATGGCAATTCCGCCCCGGACAACATCTGAGATCTGAAGCCGCGAATGGGCCCAGGTAAGAAACCAACCGAGAAAGAACGAGCCGGTGATGTTGATGAGCAGGGTGCTCCAAGGGAAGAAGGCGCTGTAACGACCGAGCAGCCTTGCCACGCCGTAGCGGCATAAGCTGCCAAAAAAGCCGAAGAGGCCGATGCTCAGGCACATGATGAGCGTTTTTTTCACAGCAACTCCTATTCACTTAAAAAACAAAAAACCTCCGCGGTTGACACCGCCGAGGTAAAACACAATCCCGGCAGGGCGCTGCCCGCCAGGAGTTATCATTCCCAAATCAGTTGGGACGGTTCAGGTGAACTCCATCACCTTTTGTAATATTTCCTCATATTATTTGAACCGGGGCAAATGTCAATTGCATCAGGACCCGACTTATAGCCAGTTTCAGGCCGTGGTATGCGGCACAGGTACGGGCGAGAGTTACGCGGGCGCGGTTGAGAACTATCGGCACATTAAATGTGCCGACTATCCTGCACTGGTCTGGACGACGAACAACCACCGGATATGATCAGGGAACATGTGTGGGGGCGTGGGCGGCCGCTTTTTACAGCGTATCCATGGAGACGAGGGGAATCGAACCCCTATTTGCGCATTGCGAACGCGCCGTCCTGCCGTTGAACGACGTCCCCGCGATACCTAAAGGATATTGCAGTCTCCCACGGGCTGCAAGCATGGCAAAATATTGCAGGCCGAAAAGATGCCAGCTTACCAGACCGTGCCGGTCCGCCAACAAGGTGACGATCTGGCTGGATTCAGAGAAATCCATCACACGAAGGCAAATTCCATCCGTTCGCACCGCTTCAGCCATCAGCGGTATTTTAGCATGAGATCGATGCTGGTGCCGATGCCCAACATCATTTACTCCCCGGAATCAGGGTAAACGCATACTCGGATCAGGTGGAGATGAGCCGCAGGAGATAGTTTTTGTCCCAGCCTGCGATGAAGCGTTTACTGCGGATGCTCGGCTTGATGGATTTATCACGTTTAAGCAGATTCAACGCCAATCGGTTCAGACGCGAATAGTTCTCC
>JAJZNY010000337.1 GCA_021852245.1 Planctomycetota bacterium
ATGATCAGCAGTTCAGGCTTCGAATGGTGCTTTTCAAAGATTGAATGTTCAGATGGCATGCTCAACCTCTGCGGAATTTGAATCACGTGGTAAATCCTCCACTGCCGCGGCTGGAGCGTAGCGCAGGTCCACCATGCGCCGGATTTTCCGTCCCGTGCGGATACTCCCCTGCGGATGGATTACAAGCCGCATTTGAAATATCCCCAGCGCCAGATTCTTCATCAAGTCCGGATATGCCTCGGTACAACTGCGGTGGATGTCCTTCTCCAGCACTTCGGTATCCTGACGATGGGTCTCGACGTGCATTTCCAGTATTTCCCGCACGCCTTCAAGGCGAAAAATGATCTGCCATTCACCGCTGAGACCCGGAACCGATTTGAATATATTCTCAAACATCAGCGGATAGAGATTTCCACCGCTGGCAACCACCAGTTCATCCCGGCGTCCGCGAAGCCGATCCATCCGCATGCCGGGAACCCCGCAGGTGCACGGCTGGTGGATCAGCCGGGTTACATCGCGTGATCGATATCGAATCAGCGGCATCACGCGCCGCCGCAGCGTGGTATAAACCAGTTCACCGAAACCATCGCTGTCAGCATCCATCAGTTCGGGATAAAAATCGGTGTCGTCCACATGGTAGCCGTCGGTCTGATTACACGGCTGAAAGCCGATGGCGCTCCCCTGTTCCACGCTGCCGTAGCACATGCGAACCTGCGCCCCCTGCCATACTTTTTTCATCCACGGGATGGCGTTGGGGGGCATTTCCTCGGCGGCGCCGATGAGCAGTTTCAGCGGCAGGGTGCCTTCGCGTTCGGCGATTTCGGTGAGCCGGATGAGCCAGGTCGGCTCGCCCATGACCACGTTGAAGCGGTAGGTGCGCAGCCGCCGATACACCTCCACGGGATCGACTTTGCCGAAGGCCATGCAGAACTGTCCGCCGCTCATGAGGGCGTAATGCGTCAGCATTCCGGGAATCCACATGGAGAAATCGAAGGCGTTGGCCACACGATCCTGCGGATCAACCCCCATGAGCATGATGCCCGCCGCCATAATCTGCCCCATCTGATCGAGTTCGGCGCGGCTATAGAAGATTTTTTTATTTTTTCCACTGGTCCCGGAAGATTCAAACACGATGGAAGCAGGTGCACACAAGAATTTTTCAGGGTCGGCCGCCACCTGTTCCGGCGTCGTGAAAAAATCTCCCAGATCTTCCGGCCGGCGCACGCGATACGGATCAATATTCCGGCTTTTGAATGCCTCGCGGTAGAAGGGAGATCGCTCGGCGGCCCAGCGCAGGGTCCGGCGGAAACGGGCATCTCGGATACGTGTGACCATCCACCCCGGCGTCGCATTGTAGAGCCGGGAGAGGTTTCGCGGCGAGAGACCGTCAACTACTTTATCAACCGCGAGCCATATCATTGATCGTGATCACCTTTATTCTCTTGCACTGAAAACCACGCAGCTGCCAACATCCCATCCGGCCGCCGAATCATCCCGCCGCCTGCGAATCGGCGCAGATCTTCATCGCCTGCTCAACCGCTGTGCAGGTGTGATGAAGATCGGTCGCACCGGCAGCATCATCACGTCCGTGGGCGGCGCTGACAAACCAGCAGGCCGAACCGGAATTGTTGATGTGAACGCCCCGCTCCAGCAGCGCCTGACGGAAAATGGCGTAGCGGCGGGTGTCGGCCTTGAGCAGATCGCGGTAGTGTCGCAGCGGTCGGCCGTCGGCGTTAAAAACCACTTGAAACATGGCTCCGGTACCCTGAACGCAGCACGGTACTCCGTAATGTGCTGCGGAGCGGCGGATGGTATCGATGATCGCCTCACCATGCCGATGAATCGCCTCCAGCACGCCGGGTTTATTGATATGCCGCAGCGTTGCCAGTGCTGCCGCCGCACAGAGGGGGTTACCGTTGTAGGTTCCGCCATGCTTGACGGTATTGGCGGCCACGGGAAGCATGACGTCACGGCGTCCGGCAAAGGCGCTGATGGGGAATCCTCCACCGAGAGCCTTGCTCCAGATCAGCAGATCGGGTGTGACACCGAAATATTCCGCCGCCCCTCCGCGTGCCATCCGGAACCCCGTAACAATTTCATCATATATAAGCAATATGCCATGCCGGTCGCATTCCTGCCGCAGCCATTCCAGAAAGCCCGCCTCCGGCATGGTGCAGGCGTTATTGGCGACGACGGGTTCCAGAATGACGGCCGCCAGATCGGCGCGATGTTCCTGCAGGATGCGGCTCACCTCGGGGCGGTGGTTCCAGGGGGCGATGATCACATCGTGCACAATCCCCTCCGGTATACCGCGTGAATGAGGCTGACTGCGGGGATGATCCAGCGGACCGGCATCGGCTTCGGCCGGGCGGTTGCTGATCGCCAGCACATCCACCCATCCGTGGTAGTGGCCTTCAAATTTTAATATTTTGCTGCGTCCGGTAAACCCGCGTGCGGCGCGAATCGCGCCACAGATGGCCTCCGATCCGGAATTGGAAAATCGCACCAGTTCCGCCCCCGGCACCATGTGTGTAATCTGTTCGGCGAGTTCCACCTCCACCGTATTGCACGTGCCGAACATCGTCCCCGCCGCCAACTGCGAAGTTACCGCCGCCGTGAGTCCCGGGTCCCGATGCCCCAGAATGACGCTGCCGTAACTCAAAAGATAATCAATAAATTCATTTCCGTCGGCATCCCAGATGTGTGAACCGTCCCCGCGGGCGATATAAAGGGGATAGGGCAGATCGCCGGTGGTGTTGGAGCGGGCGGAACTGCTGATCCCCCCGGCAAGTACGGCCGAGGCTCTGGCAAACCAGCTGCGCGAAGCATCCGTGGAGTGCGTTAATCCGAGTTGCTCATTTAATTCGGCAGGTGCCGACACTTTCATGTTCATACGTCCATCGTCAATCCGCAGCAACGTTGCCGCTATGGGTTACATCCCCTCGCTATCGAGGTAGGCGAGCACCGCCGCCGCCATGGCACCGGAACAATCGACGACCTCCTGCACCGGCACAAATTCGTCAATTCGGTGTGCCTGCTCCAGCGACCCGGGCCCCCAGACAAGCGTTTGAGTCCGGTGCAGAGCAAAACGCAACCCACCCTCGCATCCGGAGTTAAATCCCCGCCACTTTTTCCAGCGTTCCGCCGCCGGTGAATATCTTATCACTTTCTCGGCTGCCCGGCATAGTGATGCGTCCGTCGGAGTGAAAAATCCGCGGTAACGCTCGGGAAATTGAACGTCGATGCCGGCG
>JAJZNY010000458.1 GCA_021852245.1 Planctomycetota bacterium
GGGGCCTGAACCGCATCGAAACCGCGAATCCAGATGACTCCAAAACCAGATTCTGGTGTAACGCGATTCTCACCAACCCAGCACGGTACGTCCCTGTGCCGTAATACCAACATCGCAACCGGCTCGGGAGCATCGGCTACGATTGGCGGCGGTGTCGGAGAAATGGTAGAATCAGGTCCGGAAGTCGGGTTGTGAAAGAAATTTGATCAACAACAGAGGTGACCGTGCGACGTTTTATTGAAATGTTTCGTACACCCGACGGGAAATTGCGGCTCAATACATTTGTGCTGGTGTGTAGCCTTTTCCTTCTCTGGGGAGCATTCAGCGGCATGATTGACGTGCTGAATAAGCACTTTCAGGATTCGCTGCACCTCTCCAAGGCCATGTCAGGATTCGTGCAGGGGGCGTGGTACGGGGCCTACTTTCTGATTGCGCTTCCGGCGGGCTGGATTGCCCGCAAGCTCGGCTACCGCGGAGGGATTCTCACCGGGCTTGCACTGGCGATTCTCGGATGCCTGATGTTCGTACCGGCCGTGCAGATCAAGGCTTCGCAATCCATCGTATTCGCAGCCTTTTTGACAGCCCTTTTCGTTGTCGGAGCGGGGATGACCTGTCTTGAGACGGTCGCCAATCCTTATACCACACTGCTTGGCACGCTTGACGGCGCCGTAGCCCGTATCAATCTCGCGCAGACCTGCAATGCCGTGGGGTGGATGGTGGGGCCCATCATCATTGGGGCGTTCGTGATGTCCAAGACCAAGGTGGCCGACACGAGCAATCACTCGCTATACCTCCCCTACCTGGCGCTGGGAGGTGTCGTTGCGTTGCTGCTGGTAGCGTTTCTCCTCTGGCCGGCGCCAGATATTCAGGCGCCCGACGAAGCCCGCCCGGCGTCCGGACGCGGTGAAGCGGCTCGCCCCCTGCATCGTGAATGGCATTTCATTTTTGCCGTTGTCGCGCAATTCTTCTATGTTGCCGGTCAAACGGGGGTTTTCAGCTTCTTCATTAATTATGTTAAGGATAAGGGATACTCTCCCGCCATTCCGAACTGGCTGGCGGTACATCTCCCGCAGGCGGTTGAATATTCCTCACATCATGCGTTCTACATCACGCAATATGGTGCCACGACTTTGCTTTCCATTGCCTTCGGCTGTTTCACCATCGGGCGGCTCTCGGGCAGCATGGTTTTGCGCTTTGCCAAACCCAATCTCATCCTGGCGCTCTATGGGTTGATTAATACGATATTGATGGTAGTCGTGGTATTCAACGGATTGAAGATCGGATCGATGACGATCAATCTTGGCTGGATTGGAGTCATTGCCCTCATGCTGAGCTATTTTTTCATGTCGATCATGTATCCCACCATTTTTGCGCTGGGTATCAAGGGGCTCGGCAAGCATACCAAGCTGGCGTCGGGATTTATCGTCATGTCGATCGTTGGCGGGGCGCTGGCACCCTTCTTCATGGGCTGGATCGCGGATAGATCGTCGATGCGGATTGGCTTTGTCATCCCGCTGATCTGCTTCGCAGTGATCATGCTTTACGGCTTCACCTGGAAGTCACTCTTCAGACGTGACATGCTGCCGGAAGGGTATGATGTCGCCGGTGCCGAACCGATTCCCGCCGCTTAGGTGTGGCTCTGCGGTAATATCTATGGGTACATGCCGCAGATCGGATATGGACAGGATGCCGGGGTTAGCCGCCGAGTTCCTGGCCGGATCGTCGCATCAGTTCGGTTCGCGAAAGTACGCCGGCAATAGGGGGCGAATCGGGCGTCGGGCGCGGTCCGAGCACCGGCAGTATCGGCGTATCGTACCGGTTAAAGACGTCCAGTGCGTCTTCCAGCGTGGCGGTAGGCTCCAATGGCGGGATGTCGGCCCGTACCAATTCCGTTACCAGTAGAAGCGGAGCGGCTTCAGGGGCCAGCAGAACGTTTTTCAGATCGTCCAGCGTTAACAAGCCCACATAACGGTTGCCACTGTCGACAACCACAAAATCGCGGACTCCCCGCTCGGTACTGCGGGCCAGCACCTGGGAGAGCGTCTCATCGGTGCGGGCAAAATGGGGCGTCTCAAGCGGCAGTTGATCAATCGTCACCCGCCGCAGAGCACTGATTCCCACCGCCGATCCAAGGCGGACGCCCATCTTCTTCAGGGGAAGGGTATAGATGCTTTCGCCGATGAACAATTGCTGAACCACGGTGGCAGTGACGGCGGCGAGCATGATCGGCGGCATGACGTTGTAGTTGCGGGTGAGTTCAAAGAGCAGAAATATCCCCGTCAGAGGTGCCTGAAGAGCGCCGGCGAGGGTGGCGCCCATGCCGACGAGGGCGAAAGTGCTCGGCTCTGCGCCGGGAATGAAGTGCTGCAGCACAACGCCAAAGGCGCCGCCCACTGCCGCTCCAAGAAAGAGCGACGGTGCAAAGACACCTCCGGAACCCCCGCTGCCAAGGGTAAAACAGGTGGCCAGCAGTTTGAGCCCACACACAGCGACGAGAAATTCAAGCGAGATGGTCTCCACCTGACCAAAAATTACTTTTTTTCCATTATACCACGCTGGATCGATGATTCGGTGAATGGTGGGATATCCGTCGCCGAAAATGGGAATATATCCGGCGGCGAAACGTGAATGCAGGAATGGATCGCCGATGAAAAGACCCACAATCACCAGCCCGCACAGGCCGCAGAGCAGACCGCCAATCGCCGGATGAAGGGCGCCGGGAATAAAACGGTGCAGTCTGTCGTGGAGCTGCTCGCTCCATGTCAGGAGGCGAGTAAAGACCACCGCCAAAAGTCCGCAGACCACACCCAGCAGAAGGAACCAGGGGAGCACGTGGAACGTGAAATTGAACTTCTCGGCGTGGCGCGGCATCTGAAACAGGCCGCGAACCTCTCCTCCACCGGAAAGACCGACGTACGTGAGGGTTGCCATAACGGAGGAAATAACAATCGGCGTGAGCGTGGCCGCGGAAAAATCCTGCAGCACCACTTCGGTTGCAAACACCACGCCGGAGAGTGGTGCGGCGAAAACGGCCGAAATGCCGGCGGCCGCGCCGCATCCGATGAGCACATAATTGTAACGGTTCGAGACGCCGGTGATGCGGCCCAGCAACGATCCAACCGATGCGCCGATGACGGCGATGGGAGCTTCGGGTCCTGCGGAACCACCGGAGGCGATGGTAATGCTGCTGGCCACCAGTGTTTCAGCCCCCAGCGAGCTGGGAAGGCGGCCGGATTCCTTATTCA
>JAJZNY010000221.1 GCA_021852245.1 Planctomycetota bacterium
TCACTGATCGGCGGCGGTTTGTGCAGCGTCGCTTTGTGCGTCGCCAGCATGGCCAGTTCGGCAATAAAGCTGATGAGCGCCGCAACCGATACCCAGTTGATGACGCGGGGGGTTTGCTGAGGTGTAGATGTCGAAGTCAAAGGGTTTCCTCTCATGCTGTCGGGCGAAATTCGGCGTGAGCATCCGTCGCCTCGGGTGTTGGTGCGGCAACGTCCCGGTGCGATATTGCGTCAGGGGCCGGATCGTCCACGGCGGTCGCTTCATGCCGACCGGCCGTTGCGGTGTCAGCTCCGCCTGCCGATTCCGCCTTTGCGGCTTCCCCCGGTCGCAGAAGAATTCGGCCGGCGGCCTCTGTCTGTTCGAATGTCAGCTTTTTAAGTCGGATAAGTTCCAACATGGCCAGAAAGAGCCCGATCATTTCACTTTTCGATTTTCGGCCGATGAACAGTTCCTGCAATGTGATACTGCCATCGCGATGCACCCGATCCAGAATATCCGCCTGATGCAGGCTGATAGGGGTATCGTCGTAGACAACATCGTGGCCGTAGGCACTATGCCCCACGCTGGCCATGATGGCGGTAAAAGCGTCGATGAGCTGGAAAAGATTCAGATCTTCAATATCGAGCGGGGCCCGGCCCGTCGATTTTTGCACCGCACGGGTGAAACGAAGCTGTTCAGTATGGGCCCGGCGCTGCAGATGATTGGCGGCATCTTTGTACCGCTTGTACTGCAGCAATTGTTCAACGAGTGCCTGACGCGGATCGATCACCGTCTCCGCCACCCCGCTACCGGCTGTATCCGCCACCGGCTGCGGATTGAGCATGCGGCTTTTGATTTCCATCAGCGTGGCGGCCATGACGAGAAAATCGCCGGCAAGATTGATATCAATCTGTCGGATCACTTCAACATGTGCCAGATACTGGGACGTGATGCGGGCGATGGGGATATCGTAAATATCCACCTCGTTTTTGCGGATGAGGAACAGCAGCAGCTCGAGCGGGCCGCTGTAGACATCCAGTTCAACTCGGTACGTCGGCGCGTCCATGGCAGTAAAGATACCCGATGGGCGGGCATACTGCGACAATCGGCGGTGGCATGGAGGCTCAGCGTGCAGCAAATTTCCGGGTGGGGTCTGCGGTTGCATGAAACCGTCTGCCGAGCTTTCAACTTTCTGCCCTCCCGCTCCGCCGGTTCCGATGATCGCGGTGCGGGAGATGCTTGTCGCCGAGGTCCCGTGCCGGGTTGGTGTGAACTAACAGCGTGCGGCCGAATCGCTGGAATCCGAAGGTGCGGAGACCATCAATTGGCATCGGATCGTTCGGGTGAGCTCGCTGATGGGATGTCGATCTTCCGTGCCGGGCATTTCCGGTTTGGCGGCAAATTCATCGATGACAATTGCCGCCTTCAGGCGGCCAGCCAGGAGCCAGCGACGGGCCGATTGCTCAGCCATCATCGGGTCGGCATCGATGCTGAAAGTCATCACCGGCCCGGTGATCCCCAACTGCAGAGCAATCGCGGCAGGATCGATGCTCGGGAGGGTAGACCGAAAGGCACTGGGGCTGACAAACCTCCCCTCATCCTCACGCCGGGAAAGTTCGAATGCCCGATCGGCCGCAATGGAATCCAGATTCGATGCCCAGAATAATCCGCAGTACCGCTGATTCATACTTCCGGCTGACGCCGAGAGCCAATCGGCTATTTCCCCTGCTGCAGCGTCAAGCCAGGGACGAGGGAATTCGTCCAGCGCCCGCCACATATGGATTTGGGAGATTGTGTGCACCGTCTGGATGTGGATGCGGGCGACATCAGGCTTCATCGCGCAGGCCCCCGTACCATCACGGCGGCATTGACACCGCCAAAACCGCTGGCGGTTTTCAGAATGGTGCGAATCGGTCGATCCAGCCGCAACGCTTGGCCGCAGACGGGATGGAGGCCCGGATAATCCGTTTTCCGCAGTCCGAAGATGGGGGGGATGAGCTGCTGGCGCAGAATTTCAGCGGCAAGAGCCAGTTCCAGAAGTCCGCTGGCACCGAGGCTGTGGCCGAGCAGTCCTTTGGCGGCGGTGAGAGGCGGCCGATGGGGAAACAGTTGCGCAAAGACACGGGCTTCCATGGCGTCGTTAAAAGGTGTTCCGGTGCCGTGTGCCAATAAAACATCAATATATTCTGGCGGGATGTCCGCCACGGCCAGGGCCTGCTCGATGGCGGAGCGTAATCCACCGCCCATCGGGTCCGGCGCCGTGAGATGCGTTGCGTCGTTGGCGATTCCCCAGCCGATCATCTCCATCGAATCCGTTTTCGCCCGAGATCGCTCCAGAAAGGCCCAGGCGGCTCCGGTGCCGACGGCGAGTCCCGCGCGGCAGGCATCAAAGGGGCGACATAAGTCGGCGGCGGTGGCGCGGAGTGAGCGAAAACCATCCATTACAAAAGTACTGGCCAAATCCACCGTGATCACGGCTACACGCGGTGTGTCGGATTGCGTGGCAAGGATAAGTTGCGCCTCACACAGGGCGGCCAGCGACGAAGCGCAGGCCGTACTCAGGCAGATGATCTGATCGGAAAAGCCGCACAAAAGGGCCACCCTGCGGGCATCATCGGCCAGGTGCGGAATTGTGGTTTCGGGTTGGTCCAGCGTCCGGATGGTCCGCCGAATGTCCCCTTTGGCCGAGGCAAAAATCAGCGGGCAGTTGCTCAGATCGATGCCCCATCCCTTTACACCGTGGGAGATGGCGGTCAGCGCATCAGGCCAGAGCTCGGCGCCATCCGGTGCATCCGGGTTCGATGCGGCGACATATGATGGGGTGATTTCCGACTCGGGCGTCGCCATGGCGGTGAATATCTCGGCAGCGGAGCGGTAGCGGGGCGTCCAAATGCCCAATCCGCGGATGACGACGGTTTGGCTTGGCCTGCCGGGACGGGATGCAAATGCCTGAGCTTGCGTCGACAAAACTGCTCCGAACAGACCGCGTACGATCCGCTACGATCTGAGGCCAATTCAGGGCCAACCATCTGCCCCGTTTACCAGCCTCGCTTGCACCGTTGCGCTGTCGGGGTGCCCTTGGCATTGTGTGTCCCCCGAACTCGTCGCTGCAGAATTCTATCAGGATTTTACCGGCGGGTGCGGAAAGGAAGATCGCTGAATCGATTGGTTTGCCGATGTTGCGTTTGCCGGGGGCGCTTCGTTTCTCAGATCATGGACATTCGCCAGTGGTTTTTCTCCGGTGCCGGGTTCATCATCGTCATCCGGCGAGTTCGCCGACAAATCGATTTCGCGGGCTGCGACGTTGATCAATCGTTGCGTCATTCCACCCCAGCAGAGCATCAGCGCACCGGAAACCAGTAGAAATATCCACAGCATCTGCAGTCGGAGCCATTTCTCCTGATGCTGGATCAATCCGGTACCGACCATGGATCCCCACAACCCCATCGCCATGGAAATGGCCAGTGCCAGCGAACCGGACAGGCGCCCCGTCAGGTAGACGCTTTTTTTGGGCGGGCGAAAGTATCCGTGCAGGGCACAGGCACCGCTGATAACGGCCGAGAGGGTGGCGAGTATTAAAAATACGCGAACGAGCACCAGATGAGACTGCGAAAACAGCGACGGAAATACCTTGCACGTCGTGGAGATAATCAGTGGGATGGTCCACAGGGCGGTCACCGCACTGCCGCATATGACCTGCCACCCCGAAAGCCGTGGCGATTGCGGAGCCGCCGGGCGGATGCCGGTAACGGCATCGAGCAGGACCAGGGCCAGAAGACTGGCCGATGGATAAGCCACCATCAGCATGAGAACGGATTGCTGATGCCCCAGGAGGATCAGAAGATTTAATATGATGGTCAGGCCGACCAGAAGCATGAAGGTTCCGCGGAATTTTTTCGGTAGCACCGGAATCATCAGCATGGTGAGAATCCCGAGTGTCAATTCGGTGGATTGCAGCATATGGGCGCCGAGAGAGCAGAGCGCCTGAAATCCCGGTGTATGTTTGATGCCTTGAAGGCGGCCGAAAATCAGATAGATGGGGGCGATGAGCAGAATCGAACCGAATTCGCCAATCAGAACGACCGAAAACTCAAATCGCCGCCGGGGAATCGGCCAGCCGTCGCTCCGGTTCTCAAGTAACCCGCGGACGAACCCGACTTTCGGTGCACTCTCATCGGGCATCGGAGTCGTAGGTGCCGGTTGCGGAGCGTGCTCGGGACCAGGGGTGGACCGATCGCCGATCGGGATGGGCGCCGGTGCCGTCGGCACCACGCCATGAACGCCCATCCCCATCGTTCCCCGTCCCGCACCAGGCCTTCCATATTGCATGTGCGCACCCAATATGATTACTTAAATCATCACCATCATATACTCCGTCAAGGGTATATATCGATGTATATCGGCATTTTGTGGGTTTTCACGAAAATCGCCGGGAATTTACCGGTCTATCGACGGACAGGTTTGTTCATGCGCACGAGAGGCATTCGGCTTTGCGGTAAACCCATGAAGGTGTTTGAAGCATTCGCTCATCGCGGCCGGGGTGATGAAACCACAAAATCGTGGGGCTGACGCGAGGGTGACATCAGGCAAGCTGAACGTCGGCGGTCGGGTTATCCAATGAAGTATTCAGAGGCCGTCGTCAGTTCCGTATCCGACGCATCTGAACCCTGCTCAGCGGCCGCGTCCATGGAGATGCTGTAGGCCCGCGGGCGTCGCGGTGGATCGGCCCCATGATCATCGGCGTAAACCAGATTCAATCGAGCCGGAGCCGATTCACGCCCGGTGGGCGTTCGGGATTGGCTTTCAGGGGCAGGATGTTCCTGCCGGGTGGAATCAGGGCGTTG
Organism: Planctomycetota bacterium; assembly: GCA_021852245.1. Next base: position 4,824 of record JAJZNY010000221.1, read on the forward strand.
CAGGTGCATGGCGAGCTCCTTGCGTCAGGGGAAAGAGGAGCCAAATTTGAACAATCCCGAGTGGCTTGTCTCGGGCAGGGTAGTCGCAGGCCAGCCAGTTCGGTCAGACTTTGTTATACGACTTTCGGAGAGGCAAAGCAAGAAAAAAACCAAAATTTTCGATAGCCTCAAAGAGTCGAGGTAGGCCAAAATCGTCTCAAAGCGGAGCCACCGACCGGATCAACCGGCGGGGCGTTTGCCCGATCCCAAGTGGGGGCGAATGCGGACATATCCGGGTTGATCGGGAACGAGTGCCCCCGCTGGATATGCCGGAGACACCCAAATCCCGGCGGTGAAAACGATGAATTGCGGGCTTACGGGGATGTCTGGACGGATTTCCGACGCGATTTGCGATAAATTCAGCCAAGTCGTCTGTATTTTTGTCCTCCCAAGCTCTATACTAAAGGTGTTTGCTCACGTTGCCGATGTGACCGGTGAGCCAGAGTGATTTGAGGTTACGCATGCCAGATCCAGAAGCCCCCGGGCCGGAAAGCCCCAATCCCCCCAATAAACCGGGACGCGATAACAATCTGCGTTTCAATCGTGGCATGATGTGGTGGATGATCATCGTCGGGGGCGGCTTGCTGCTGCTGATATGGCTCCATCCGCTGAGCCCCGGCGTGACATCGGTCCCTTACAGCGACTTCCACAGTCAACTGATCCAACGGAACATCAAGACGGTACTCTTCAAAAATAGTGGCAAAATCACATTCACGCTGAAGAATGCAATTGCTGGCACCCCCGCCAATGCTCCGCTGAAGATGGCCACCCGGCAGCCCCCGATGGCGATGTTCGGCAGCGGCTGGCAGGCGCTCGTCAATCAGATGGACAAGTATGGCGTGGTGCGTTACAAATCCGCTCCGCCGGGATCGCAACTCTGGATTATTTTTGCGGAAGACATTCTTCCGTATCTGCTGGTCTTTGCCCTGATTTACTTCTTCTTTTTCCGTAATCTGCGCGGCGGTGGCGGCGGAATCGGGATGCTCGGCAATTTCGGCCGGTCTCGTCATCGGATGCTTTCCAAAGAGCACACCAATGTCACCTTCAACGATGTAGCGGGTATTGACGAGGCCAAGGAAGAACTGACGGAAATTGTTGAATTTTTACGAAATCCAAAGCGGTTTCAGCGGCTCGGCGGCCGCATCCCGCGTGGCGTGCTTCTCATCGGCTCGCCCGGCGTGGGCAAAACCCTGCTGGCCAAGGCCATTGCCGGCGAAGCGGAGGTGCCGTTCTTTTCCATCAGCGGATCGGATTTTGTCGAGATGTTTGTCGGCGTGGGTGCATCGCGTGTGCGGGACCTGTTCAAGACCGCCAAGGAAAGTTCCCCCTGCATCATCTTCCTCGATGAAATCGACGCCGTCGGCCGCCGCCGGGGTAATGGTTTCAGCACCGGTGGACATGACGAGCGCGAGCAGACCCTCAACGCCATTCTGGTGGAGATGGATGGTTTCGACACCAACGATCAGGTGATTGTCATCGCGGCAACCAACCGATCGGATGTTCTGGACCCCGCCCTGACGCGGCCGGGGCGTTTTGATCGGCAGGTGACGGTTCCGCTGCCGGATATCAAGGGGCGATATGAAATCCTGAAAGTTCACGCCAAAAAGGTGAAATTGGCGGGCGATGTTGATCTGCTGCGGATTGCACGCCAGACGCCGATGTTCAGCGGTGCTGAATTGGCCGCCATGGTCAATGAGTCGGCCCTGATCGCAACCATGCTCAACCATGACGCCGTCGAAATGGCCGACCTTGAAGAGGCCCGCGATAAGATTCGCTTCGGCAAGGCGCACCGCAGCCGTAAGATCGATGAAGAAGAGCGTGTGCTGACCGCATGGCACGAGGCCGGTCACGCCGTGGTGCAGTACTTCTCGCCGCATGCCGACCCGATTCACAAGGTGACCATCATCCCCAGGGGCAGCTTTGGCGGGGCGACCTTTTCGCTGCCGGAAAAAGACCGTTTCGTCGAAAGCCGGGCGTTCCTGCTGGCGGAACTCCGAGTCCTCTTCGGCGGCCGCATTGCCGAGGCGATGCCCAGCAATGAAATCTCCAGCGGAGCCAGCCAGGATATCCGTATGGCCAGCGCCATTGCCCGGCAGATGGTCTGTGAACTGGGGATGAGCGATGCGCTGGGCCCGATTCTCTTCTCCAACCGGGACGAGAACAGCGGCTTTTTCCCCAGCAATCGGCCTTACAGCGAAAAAACCGCCGAACTCATTGATGCCGAGGTGCATCGTCTGATTACGACGGCCTACGATGAAGCCAATAAATTATTGCATGAAAAAATGAACGAACTCACGAATCTGAAAGATGCCCTGCTGAAGTATGAAACACTTGATGCCGAGGATGTTAAACGCATCATGAACGGTCAACTGCTTACCAAGCCGACGGTAACGGATCTTCTGGCGCAGGAGCAGCAGCGGCGTGTCGGAGACAAGACCGTGACGGGTTCACAGGGCGAAACGGGCCCGGACATGGTGCCGCAACCCGGCTGATGTCAATATACCGGCGGGTGGTTTCGTCGGGAAGATGAAAAACCGGCAATTTTCCTGGGCCCGCGTCCGATGACCGCCATTGGCGTCCGCTCTCTCGGGCCGCGGTTATCGGCCTGTGGGCCGTTCCACTCTTCATCGAGTTTTATCCATCACCTCATACCACGCTCATCTTGTGCCGTTAGTATCTCGGTGGCATGGATTATCTGTTGCACGCCCTTGATTCCGCCCGGTACCGGAAAGATTCCCCGGGTGCCGCGAGCCCGTCGGACAGTCTGAGTGTTCGGCCGGCGACCTGCAAAACGCCCGAAAGCGGGAGCGAAGTTGCCGATGCGATTATTATTTCTGATCTGCATCTCGGAAGTGAAAACTCCCAGGCCAGATTGATCACGCAGTTTCTTGAATCGCTGATCGATCAGACCCTGCGTACAAGGCGGCTGATCATCAACGGCGATGTTTTTGATTCCATCGATTTTCGGCGGCTCAAGAAAACACACTGGAAAGTCCTCTCCACCCTGCGGCACCTTTCCGATAAGGTGGAAGTCATCTGGACCTGCGGCAACCATGACGGGCCGGCGGAAATTGTTTCGCATCTGCTCGGTGTGGAAGTGCATGAAGAATATATTTTCCATTCCGGCGATCGGCGGATCATGGTGCTTCACGGCCACCGGTTTGATGATTTCATTGATGACCATCCGGTGCTGACATGGATCGCGGATGTGGCATACAACACGCTGCAGAAGATAGACCGCCGACATTACGTGGCGCGACTGGCCAAGTCGAGATCCAAGACATTTCTTCACTGCCTCGAAAAGGTTGAACATCGATCTACAGCCCACGCCCGCCATCGCCACTGTAATGTGGTGATCTGCGGCCATACGCATCACGCCGTGAACAAATGCTTCGGAGATGTCCGCTACGTGAACAGCGGTTGCTGGACCGAACTGCCTGCCACGTGGCTGGCCGTCTGCGACGGGGAAGTCCGGATACATAAATATCATCCGGCGGCATCGATCAAAGCGACCCTGATGCCCCTTGAAGATCGGGCGCTCGCCGTCGCCGGATAGCATCGGTGCCGCAACTGACTTGTGCACGATGGGGGAGGCATCGAGGCGGGCTTTCCGCCCGGAGACAGTGCCACTCGCCGACCATCGGCCAATTCATCGCCACGATTTGCCAACCGCTGTATGACGCCGCTGAATTGGCGGACTGTGATGATGTCGGGCTTCGCCGCAGCGAATGATAAAGTCGATATCAGTCGAAGTTGCGGGGAATCTGCAGCGCCTGCGCGACCGCCCGCATGAGGGTTTTGATGGTGAAGGGCTTGAGCATGATGGCAGCAAGCCCGTCCTGACGGGCGCGAAGGATGCTGTGGTTGCGGTCATAACCGAACGCGGTCATGAGAATCACCGGCGGGCGATGTCCGAGCTGTTGGGCGGCATGGAATATTTCATAACCATCGTGGTCGGGCATTCGGATATCGGAGATCACCAGATCATAACGCGCTTCTCCCGCCAGAAAGGCGCAGGCCTGCGCCCCGTTTTCCGCGGTGTCCACATGAGCGCCCGCCCGTTTGAGTACCGCCCGCAGCGTATCGCAGATGACGGGCGTGTCGTCCGCCACCAGAATACGCCTGCCTGAGAGGAACAAATCGTTCTCACCGGGGCGAGCCCGCTCGTCCGTCCCCAGAAGAATCTGCTGGCCCTGACTCACCGCCTTGAGAGATGCCCGGATTCGCTTGAGATTGGCCGTGATGTTTGCGAGCCGATTCTGCACGCTGCCGTCGGAGATCATTTCGTCGGAAATTTGATCAATATCGGCAGCGATGTCATTGAGCGGGCCGGCCACCTCGCAGGCCAGATCCTCCGCAAGCCGACCGCTGGTGGTGTAGCGTTCCACCACCAGCAGATCGAGGATATTCAGAGCGACGGCCACATAGCGGCCGAAGATTTCCGCAAACTGCCGATCATCCTCGGTGAAAAAACCGTAGTCATTGGATTCGATATTGAAAACCCCGATCGTCCGGTCATGGAGCATGAGCGGAACGGTGAGGCTGCTGTGGGCCATGTCCAGGCCCGGCACATAGCGAGGGTCGCGTGTGACATCCGGCGAGATATACGATCGGCCGGTTGCGGCGACATAGCCGGAAATGCCGTTTCCCTCGGGCACGGCAAAGAGTTCCACCATGGCGGCCTGTTCCGGCATGCCCACGGAGATGACCGGTTCGAGTTTATTGGTATTCCGGTCAACCAGGCGGATATTGAAATGGTCGAAGTGCATGAGTTGACGGCAGAATTTAATAATTTTATCTTCCAGCAGCCGGATGCGTTCAACCACGTTGAGTCGGCTGATGGCATCACCCTCCAGACGCACCAGCTCCCGTCCGGCCAGATCGATGGCGTCAAGCTTCTGCTGCAGGCGGCGCGAGTTGGTGGCGTCCCAGCAGATCGCCACGACATATCGAAACTGCCGGGCGGCATCAAGCACTGCCGAGCAGACCACTTCAAAATACTGCGTGTCGTCGATGGTGATGGAGTATTTTTTCACCCGCAGGGGTTCCGTTGCAGACCGCCCCGCCGCAGCGGCGGCAAATCCCCCGGCCGCATCAACGCAGACATGCCGGATGCGATCAACGGCATCCGCTTTCCAGTGCTTCATCCTCGCGTTGGACCAGACGATCCGCCCCTGCGGGTTCACGAGGCAGACCCCCTCGCCGATGGTATCAAGAATAAGCCGCGTCTGCATGTCGGCGAGCGATCGTTCAACCGCCAGAAAATCGCCCGATTGGGAAATGATGGCGTCAAAGGCACCGGTGCCGATGGCAAGCATCGCCTCGTCGAGGTTTTCAACCACCGTCGGATTGCAGTTCTGCTGGCGCAGTGCCGTGACCACGGGCTCCGCCCAATGACGGGAACCGGCAAGTACCAAGATCTTCTCGAAGCGTGTTGCGTCGGCCATCGAGTTCCTCTTCTTCTCATGCGATTATACCGCATCTTGAGCCGATTTCTTCGGGCAGAGGTGTGTTATCACTCATCGGCACCGGATATCAAGGTTCGATAACTTTTCCGGTCAACTCGGGAATTGCGAATGTCGCCAACCGTTCAGGCCGGTGGCGAACCCCTGAAATATGCCGCAAGCAGGTTGCTCTGACCCGATTATGATCCACCTGAAAATGCCTCGCGCGCCGTTATACTGGCACCACCAACGCCCGTCGTTTGATTCCGCCTGCACCCATGTAGCGGCCGTATTGCCACCGATTTGTCGGCGGCATATTTCACGCGGAGTTCGAGATGGGCAGATCTCACACGAACGTACTCAGAGGTTCTTGTACAAATGCGTTTCAGCGTACCACCCTTTTTGAGGTTCTGTAGATTCAATTTGATCTTATTTTTCACCGCAGGGGACGGGCGGCGCCGCCGACAGAAGGGGGAAAGTAGAAAGTGGAAAGGTGAGCATGCATGGGTCGTGCGAGGCACGACGGTAAGTGCTTTTTTCCACCGCAGGGGACGCAGGGGGACGCAGAGGCTCCGGCACTTGGGCGGCTCGCGCCATCGAACCGTCTCCGCGATCTCCGCGCCTCCGCGCGAGATACTGAATCACGCTGTCGCGTGGTGTCATCCGTTTTTTTATCACGCGAAGAATGAAAGGCACTAAGATTTTTGCATTAAATCCTTACGCTTTTCCGTACCCTCCCCTGCGCCATGCGGCCATGATTTTATTTCATTTTTTACCGCAGAGGGCGCAGTGGAACGCAGAGGTTGGGGTTACCGAGGCTGCGGGCCAGCAATCGCGACGATAACCCGGCCTCAAAATGGAATTTACAATGAAAATATAACGCCGGGGCGATGCTCGGAAGTTGCCGCCTGATTGCATCCATCCACGGCGTTTAACAGCATTTGACCGCAGCCCACACCCCTTTTTTAACAGGCGGCTGTCCATAACATCTGATATTTACGCCGGAGTCTTGCCAGAGCCTGCGGCTATGCGATCATATAGTGCGTCGGGAGCCAAATCGGCCCCGTTTGGCCAACACACCACGCCAAACTCATCCACATATACCTGGGCAAAAAGTTTCTCACTGCGCAGTGGCTCAAATACCTCCCCAAATAATCGGCTCGACAAATCCACGTCGCCCCGGAGGCCATCTTCAAACTCGACCTCGAGCCTGAAGCCGGAGATCGCACGTGCAAGTTTTACTCTTTTATTGTTGTCCATCGCTGATTACTCCAGTGGATCGATCTGCCTCAGTGGTTTGTGTTCTACCGCCAAAGCCCAGTCAGTCGACAGTTCCTGCCGGTGCAAGGCCGCCCACTCAAAGCACCATCGCTATGGCCCTTCGCGGCAGACGGCCATCGCGAACTTCCAGCGTATCAATCAGGACCACAACTGAATGTTCCTGATAGTAGGCGTGAAAATGAGGTGGGGCATGATCATCGTAGTACATCCGGATGATGATCCCAAAAAATAAGCTGATGGTCGGCATTATGTCGAATCCACAATCTTCAGTTGCCATCCTGCGAAGACGCCCTGCCCGGACCGGCCAACGCAAAGACAGCGAAGACATTTTACCCCATTCTCAAAAATGCCTACAAATGCCCTGATACCGTTTATTGGAAGCTCTGCGATCCCGCCGGGACACCCGATCGGGTCGCGGAAGGCCGGTGGGCCGGCTGCGCCGGCAGAAAGGCGAAAGTAGAAAGTAGACAGGTGAGCATGCATGGGTCGTGCGAGGCACGACGGTAAGTGCTCTTTTTACCGCAGGGTACGCAGGCGAACGCAGAGGTTCAGGTTACTGGGGCCGTGGGCCAGCGATCGCGACGATAACCCGGCCTCAAAATGGAACCGATGCCAAAATGATAACGCGCCGGAATGGCGAGCGAATGCCCCCGCCTGATTGCATCCATTCATGGCTTTGGGCAGTGGCCCAAGCCCCTTCCTTCGTGGCCGTCCCTAGTACTCTTGCCTCCGGGCAACTCCTGCGAATAACCCCCGCATTCGCCGGGCGAAAAACAGGATGCAGATCACGAGGATCACAATAATAGTGCACACGACCTGTGACAATCTCCGGTCCCGCTCTCGCTTGGCAGCCTGGAGTCGCCGACCTATGGAAGCAGATGCCGCAGCAAGTTTCTCCGCCCGTTTTCCAGCGGCGAGGAGTTCACCGGCGCCGCTATGGCGCGCCATGAGCGTGTTGATCTGATCCTGGGCATTGGATAGCCGTGTCAAGGAGGCTTCGTTTATTGCCGTGTCGTGATCGAGCCTCCGCTGCGCCGGATACAGCCGCACAGCCAAAAACAGGACCAACGCAAGCGCCGCTATGACAGACACGAGGAAATAAAACCGTCGGTATCGGTGGTCGAACCGAGGCCAACGGGAGATTTTGGCCTGTGTTGGCGTTCTCGGCCTCGGATTACGCGGTGAAAGCAGCCAAACTAACCGGACCGCAGCCAACTGCAAGCCAACCCAGGCCGCGAAGGCCATTATGGCAAAAATGCTCAGTTGGCCATGCGGGAAAAATATCAGCCCGAAAAAAACGCTTATTTGCCCGTCCATTAGCATGGAAAGGCTGACGTTCGGTGACGAAAATATCCATACGCCGAGCAAATAGGTGAAAAATAGCGAGCAACAGATGGGCAGAACAAAGGCCGACAGCCGAGGGTGCCCCTTTATTGCCCTCGACAGGCCGCGACGTAATGGTGCAACAACAGTCACGATAAGCGCGATTATGACCGAGCAGGCAATGATCCAGAAAACCGACCACAGGAGAAAACCCCTGTAGTGCCCTGCGGAAATGGCGGCTCCTTGATTGACCAGATAGAAAATGTGATCCAATGCGTATTCCTCACTGACGGTGTGATCGGTGGCGGCAACTGAGCGTTTCAGGGCCTGTCAACCGTTAACCCAGATCGTACCTCAACCCGCATTTGCATTTACAGCTTGCCAGGGCCTTCGTGTAGCCCCTGAGCGCAGACGCAACACGGGCGGCATAAAGCGCTCTGGTCATTGGGGTATAGTAATCTGAAAGCGGGCCTGCCCTCGTATACGCAGCAACGAGCGCTTTACTAATTGCCGACAGGACATCGTAGGCGGCGCCAAGCCCTGACGCCGCACCGTCTGACACTCATATGGGAAGCGATCATCCACCGGCCAAGCGTCGGCGAATAATCGCGGAAGCGTTCATAGTACAGCCCCGTCGCCGCGTCCAGCGTCATCCCCTGATACAGATTATTCACCAGCGGCTGCGTCCGGCGGCGAATCGTCTCTGCGTTGCGCGTCAATTCATTATTGGCTGCGACCATACCACGGCCTCAAGATGGAATTCATGCCAAAATCATAACGCGCCGGGGCGGGGCGCGGAAGTTGCCGCCTGATTGCAGCCATCCACGGCGTTTGGCCGCGGCGCGTTGGATAATCGCCTTGGCTGCTGGCCCACAGCAAAACTTATGGGTAATTGAAAGCTTCGCCGGACGTTTACGCATGGAACCCAGAAGAACCCACGAAAAAACCTTGGGTTCCTCGTAAGTGCTGGCAAAACAGGAAGATACAAAAATCTGGGTTCCAACTCTTTTATCCTGCCTTCCATTTTTAATTCGTTTCTCATGGCCATTTCTATTTCAACTCATTTGCGTTTGTCATTACAAAAGTAATTAAAGACAAATATTCCTAGCGGAACCCGAATATCAAGTTGGGGATCCTTGGAGAGCGTGCGGATAGCCTGCCCGCAGGACCGGAAACAAGGCGCACAGTGGCGTTATCATGGAAATTAGCATCCCTGCAATTCGCTGGGCCACCACACCAGCGAAACGACATTTCGTTCAACACGCAAATTCTGATCCGCCAGCGGGGGAACGCCATGCAACTTTTTACTATCTCATTTCCGCGTCCCTTTTTCCTGCTCGCCCATGAAATCGGTGAATGTCGCCCTTTCGTGTCCCTCCATTTGCCGCTTCACCGCCCGTCATTTCCGCGCCCGTCCGTCGAATCGGTGGATGTCACCCCTTCGGTGTCCCGGAGAGAACATCGGATGCAATGGATTCGGAGCTTAAGTTAATGAAATTCGTGCCTATCCCTATTATTTTAACGTTGGGCGCTCAGTATCTTCGCCCACTGTCCAACCAAATTTGTCCTTGAAGTCTAGGAAGCACTCGTTACATATCCAGTGATATCGATCCTTGGTCATATACCCCTCCGTAATGTCACCGCCACGTATCGCAAATTTACGCCAACAGAATGAGCAGTGGTCGTGGTCCCATCCCTCACGGTACGGGCTGTAGGTCGCCCAGAAGAGAACCACACCCTTGAGGTATCGCTTTTGCCCCCGAAGACGCCAATCGTTCATGCTAGTGCTCTTTTTCTTTGAGGACAACAGCGCCATCGGGCGACATAATCCTGGAATAGGTGCCGTCGGGGGCAACGAAGTCCCAGTGCGGCCCAATGGGGTACGAATGGTCGACGTCCGGGTGGTAGCTCTCGCCCGGGCCTGGATTGTAGTAGCAACCTTTTACATCTTCCGGTGGTGTGCTTCCAGGAGGCCCTCGCCATTCCATCCAATATGTTGACTGAAACCTGTGGGATGTCACCCTTTTACCTCCCAAAAGGGTATAGGCGCGGATGAGCAGTACGTAACAGAAAAACCCGATAAATATGGATATCTGAAGTACCGTTGTAGTGGAATGTTGGCCAGGTGGTATTATCGGTTCCGCATGTGGCGAAAAATATATGATCTCGTCAAGTAACGCGAAGAGTGCATACCAACTCGTCGCAAAAAAAAGACCGAAGCGAAGCAAACGGATGGGTGGAATCCCTTTAAACGCGGTGAGAAACAAAATAAACCATGAAGGGCTAACAAGAACAATCACAAACCATATTGAAATTTTAATTTGTGTTAACTGTCCGTAAAATAATACTTCCGCCATTTCACAAAACATGAGAACAAGGCTGGCAAAAAACAACTTTGTTTGCATATTTTTCATTTTTTAACGAACTCCCTTAGCAATCAGGCTTCACAAGCCGCTGTACCTATATGGGGAATGCTTATGAGACCATTGGCTTCAATACGGCGGGCGCGAAACCGCTGCCATTTGCATGGGCCCTGGCTACCATCACTAGGCAAGTGGGGTATACCAGTACCAATTAAGGTGAGTATACCAGCACCAGACTGCGGGGTCGGTGCCTTACTTATCCATTTACCGATGCTGCCACCGGGGAAGTTAGGGTCATAACTCTGATTCATGTCGCCGAATGGGTTCCAAGAAGGCGGAACTGCGCTGGGCTGGCCGGACACGCCCTCCGCTATTGCCCTTCCACCGCCAAACGCACCAACGGCAAGACCACCAGTCATATTTCCCGCAGTATAAGCAAGTCCATTCCAATTGCTGGATTGATAGTCATTATACGCATTTACTCCGCCCACAATGGTGCTAGCGGCCGTGGCAACTCCTAAACCAGTTGTTACAATTCCCGATGCAACGGTTGTCGCCGTTGCTGCCTCGACCCCCGCCACAACAAGGGCCGCCGCGCCAGCCGCCGCAATTTCAGGTGCAGCAACAGCAACTACGGCGGCCACTGCCGCTCCGACCACAGCGCCCTCGACAAAATTTCCCACCACGGACCAGAAACTCTTGCCCATCGGGTCAGCAAGGCCCGCAGGATTCCCCATCACAAACTGATACGTATCCGCACCGTTGATATATTGCAACGGGTCTTGGCTCGTCCAGGTTCCCAGCGTCGGGCTGTAATTCCGGAAGCGCTCATAATACAGCCCCGTCACCGCATCCAGCGTCATCCCCTGATACAGATTATTCACCAGCGGCTGCGTGCCGGTTGGCGGTGTGGTCCAATCGGCTTTGAGTACCGTGATCGTGCCGTACGGGCTGT
>JAJZNY010000181.1 GCA_021852245.1 Planctomycetota bacterium
TCCATCGCGGCGTATGTGAAACCGACGAGGCTCAGAAGAATGACGAGATAGGCCAGAAGCTTGAAACGATTAAGGAAGCGCATCGGCACTCATCCGTAAATTCGCTGCTGTCCGCACCACCCTGAAATATCGAGGCTTACCTTACAGTGCGCTCGCTGCACCAAGCGATTATCGGCATGATCGCACCCCCGGCATAAACTCACGCAAAGGCGTACCTGCACCGCTCTCCTTTGAATGCAGACATTTTACCGCCCCTGTTGACTTCACACCGGCATGGAAAGGCAGCTAACGGGCCGGACGGCCGATGATGCTGATTTAATTGGCAACCGCGTGCTGTTCCTCAAGCTTTCGCAGCGAAAGAGGCAGTTCAAAGTGCATATCTTCATCGGTTACATGCCGATGTTCCACGGTTGCGCCGTAGCGTTCTTCCAGCAACTTGACGATTTCCTGCACCAGATCTTCCGGCGCCGAGGCCCCGGCGGTGATGAGTACGGTTTTGACGTCCTTAAACCATGCGTGATCAATATCACTCGCGTCATCCACCAGATATCCCTTGGTGCCGCGATTTTCAGCCATTTCCACCAATCGCTTTGAATTGGAACTGTTCTGGCTGCCCACAACAAGCACCAGATCACATTCGGGCGCGAGCTTCTGTACGGCGGTCTGCCGATTGGTGGTGGCGTAGCAGATATCTTCCTTCGGAGGGGCCTGAATGCGCGGGAATTTCGCTTTCAGGGCGGTGATAATCTTTGAGGCATCATCCAGGCTCAGCGTGGTCTGCGTCAGGTATGCGATGCGATGATCCGGAGGAATTTCAATGTGACTGACATCCTCGACACTTTCGCAGATGATGATGGAATCCGGCGCTTCGCCCAACGTGCCGACGACTTCATCATGGTCGGCATGTCCGATGAGGATGATGGTGAATTTCTGCCGGGCGTAGCGGATGGCTTCATTGTGCACTTTGGTCACCAGCGGGCAGGTGGCATCAACCTGTACGAGACCACGGGCGGTAGCCCGCTGACGAATTTCGGGAGATACGCCGTGGGCGCTGTAGACCACCGTCGCTCCGGGCGGCACTTCATCAACGGAATTGACAAATACCGCGCCCTGCCGAACAAACCGCTCCACCACATGCCGGTTGTGAACAATTTCGTGGTACACATAAACCGGTGCACCGCGAAGTTCCAGGACCCGTTCGACACATTCAATGGCCATGTTGACGCCGGCACAAAATCCGCGGGGATTTGCCAGAAGTATCTTCATAATTGCCTTCTCCGTGTATGATAATAGGGGTGCAGGCATACCACAGGCCGCCGGACGGTAAAGACCGAACCGACGCCCGCTGGAGTCTCTGCAGGCGGTGCCGCTCGCCGACATTCGACAAGCCACCCTGAACCTTCATAGAGTTTAATGGTTTATGGGATGATATAAAAGCGGCAAAGTCGGCTCCACGGGATATCGAATGCAAGATGCGGAAGGATACGCACCGTATCATGGGATACAGAAGTTTGACGGATGCCATTCAAACCTTAACACAGCAACCCCCGGCGGGGGCGGTCGGCGCCTCGTATCCGCCCACCGTTCAATGGGCTTTTAAGCCGATGAATGATCCGGTTGCTGCGGCTCGCTACACCTGGCAACTGGCCCATGAACATTACGAAAACTTCACCGTGGTATCGTGGCTGGTGCCGCGATCCATGCGGCAGGATTTCTGCAATATCTACGCCTTTTGCCGCACCGCAGACGATCTGGGGGATGAAGTTGGCGATCGGGCCCGCGCCCTGAAGTGTCTGGCCGACTTTCGTCGGCAGACCATCGATTGCTTCACCGGCACAACCCGGACGGCCATTTTCACAGCCCTTTCTGCCACGATCCAACGTCATAACCTGCCGATAAAACCGTTCTTGGATTTAATTTCAGCTTTTGAACAGGACCAGCAGCTCACCCGCTACCCGGACTACCCCACTCTGCTCGATTACTGCAGGCGCAGTGCCAATCCGGTCGGGCACCTGGTACTGTATTTGAGCGGTTATCGTGATGCCGAGCGACAGAATCTGGCCGATAAAACCTGCACGGCCCTGCAACTGGCCAATTTTTGGCAGGATGTGCGGCGGGATATGCTGGATCGCGACCGCATCTATCTGCCTGCCGACGCCATGGCCCGCCATGGTGTCACGGAAGCGGACATCCGCTCAGGCCGGTGTACCGCCGGATTCCGGGACATGCTGCGCGAAGAAGTGGTGCGCTGCCGTGAATTATTTCACCAGGGGGAGGCTTTGCTGGATAAGGTGGCTTCTCCATGGCGCGAGCAGATTTCGCTTTTCGGCCAGGGTGGCATGGCGGTGCTGGCGGCCATCGAGCGACAGAATTACGATACACTCAGTTCGCGGCCGGTGGTGCGGCGGCGGACGAAGTTGCGCCTGGTGCTGCGTGCACTGTTGACCATGGGGAAAGTGAATCTGCACCGCTGACGTGAGTTGGAATGGGACATGACTGATCTGGTACTGACACCGAGAGATGCCGCCTCCATATCCTTGGCCGAATCCCACGCGTTTTGCGCGCGGGTGACGCGCACGCAGGCGAGAAATTTTTTCTATGGTCTCAGGCTGCTTCCGGCGGAAAAGCGTGCCGGCATGTTCGCCCTCTACGCCTATATGCGTTACGCCGACGATCTGGCGGATGATCCGTCGCAGCAGGATGTCAAGGCTCGCATGGCCCAGCTCGAGCGATTCCGATCGCTCACCCGCCGTACGCTCGCGGAGCAGGTTATCCCGTCGCATGAGTGGCAGGGATGGGCGGCATTTCTCGATTGCGCACGGACTTTCAACATGCCGGTGGGTCTTTTTGATGCCATGATTGAAGGGCAGTTGCAGGACCTGGATTTTAAGATTCCGCAGACGTTTGATGATCTGGTCGAATATTGCTATCGCGTAGCGGGCGTGGTGGGACTGGCGAGCCTTCATGTGTGGGGCTATACCGGCGGCCATGATACCGAGCGGCTCGCGATCGATCGCGGGACGGCGTTTCAACTGACCAATGTCATCCGTGATGTGCGGGAAGATGCCCGGCGCGGTCGCTGCTACATCCCCATGGAGGACCTGGCCCGGTTCGGCGTGCGGTCCGCGTGGCTGGGCAACGGCTTGGCCAATAATGAAATATTATCTCTGATCAATTTTGAAATCAGCCGGGCCCGCAAATATTTCCATTCCTCCGCCGATCTGGAAAAATATGTCTC
>JAJZNY010000129.1 GCA_021852245.1 Planctomycetota bacterium
CGGGATCAATCACATGGCGGCGTTTTTGAAATTGGAACATCGGGGAAAGAATCTTTATCCACAACTCTTCCAATGCCTGGAAAACGCTGAGATCGTCCAACATGACCGGGTACGGTTTGATCTGCTGCGGCGGCTGGGATTTTTCATGACCGAATCCAGCGAACATCATGCGGAGTACAACGCATGGTATATTCCGCACGGCCGTGAGACGGTTTCGGCGATGGAGGTACCGATTGACGAATACCTGAGGCGGTGTGATGAGAGCGAGAGGGAATTTGCGGCGCTCGTTGCATCGGCCGGAGATTTGACGCCGCTTGCCCACACGCCCAGCCCGGAATATGGGGCAAAGGTTATTTACGGATACTTCTGCGACAAGCCGCAGATTGTCTACGGTAACATGCCCAATCGCGGTGCGATCGGCAACCTTCCGCCGCACGCCATCGTCGAAACTCCGACGTGTATTGGAGGAGGCGTGCTGCGGCTCACAGCGGTCGGGGACCTGCCTTTGCCGATTTTGGGATACGTCCAGCCACACGTGGTCCAACATGATTTATTCATTGAGGCGGTGAAAACCGGTCGCCGGGAGTGTATTTATCAGGCATGCCTGTTTGATCCGCTGACGGCGAGCGTTCTTACATCAGATGAAATGGTGAGGATGTGCGATGAACTGATCGCGGCGCACGGGTCGGGGATACCCCGATTGACGCGGCAGTTTCCGCATGCATCGGTGCCCGTATGCGGGCCGGTGCCATCCGCCGACGATCTTCTTACGGCCCGGCGGGCGCAGCGGCGCGGATGAGAATGCGGCTGGAGAGACGGCAGGCGTGCGGAGAAAAGGAACTCAGCAAATGGGGAGGTCGACGGCAAGCCCGGCGAGTGTTTTTTCAATCACTGCGGCCGGACTGGACCAGACAAAGAAAAACATGGCCTCGCGCACGCGTCGTTGGGCGGGGTGATTGGCGTGAAGGCCACTTCCCTTGGCGAGTTCCAGTGCCGCCAGTGCAGAGCGCATGGCCATGTGATTGCACTTCGCACGGAGTTGGGTCGCAGCCGACCCCGTGGACGGAGTATCTGCGATTCCTTGCCGGTAAACGCTTCGAACGAGTTGCTGCCACTGTTTCCGCAGTTCGGCGATTTCACGGCGGCAGAGCCGGGATCGGCCCCGAAGTTGCTCCTGGGCCATCGCCAATGCCCCCTGAGCAACACCCAGCGGCAATACGCAGGTATTAAGGGTAAAGCGGCGGCGGCGTGCGCGAATCTTGAGCGCCTCGGCCGACGGGCCCGCGAGCACCTGATCACATCCGATCCGGACGCCGGAGAGTTTTACCGAGGCGGTGTCGGAGCCATTGAGTACGGCCATCGGACGACATCGCGGAATCGAGACGCCCCGTGAGTCCATGGGCAGGATGAAGAGAAGCTTGTCCCCGGTGTGGACTTCGGCGGCGGCAATCAGGTCGTCGGCGTGGTGGGCGGAGGTGGCCCAGGGGATGGTGCCGTCGAGGCGATAGCCACCGGCGATGGGGCGGGCGATGAGCGCCGAGGAGCCGTGGCGGGTTGAAGTGGTGACCTGAGAGATGCCGATGGACAACCATCTGCGTCCACCGGCAGCCTGACGCAGCAATCGGCGGGCGGCGGAACTCTCAGCGGCGGCCGCAGCAAGAAACTCTATCGCGGCATCGCGCTGGGTGAGGATCAGCGCGGTGGTAAGGCAGGCCGCTGCGATAAGCTGATAGCGCCGCTGCAGCTGTACGGGCGGGAGATGATCACCGCCAAAGTCGGTCGGGACCGACCAGGCCATCGCCCCGCACTGCCGGAGCGCCCTGAGATTTTCCATGGGCCAGCGGCCGCGTTGGTCGACGCTTTCCGCGTGCCCAGCAATAGTTACCAATGCGGATTCAAAGGTGATGGAGGACGAAGTCTTCTGCATGCCCTGATGGTAGGCGCAGCGGCCGATTCTGTCTGCGCCGGGTGGACGATATGCCTGCAATCCGGGTTAAAGCGCATCGGGCCTATTGGCCATGTCGCAACGCCGGAGTTTTACATCCAGCGATAACCGGAAGTCCCCGGCCGAAGGGTGAGCATGATGCTTTCGGGCTGAACAAACCAGCGTACGGGCAGGCTGTAGCCGATGCCGGTGGAGACCAGGGCGTAGCGACGCTCAGAGGGATCGCCCGATGCGGTGGGGAATGCAAATATGCCGCGGAGATATCGACGGTCGGCAACGGGGACAAAGAGGGGGCCCAGCAGCGGGAGGTGCACCTGGCCGCCATGCGTGTGGCCGCAGAGCATCCAGTCCCACTTAAAGTGTCTTAAATTTTCAATGGCATCCGGATTATGCTGCAGGCAGATGGTGACGGAATCGGCGCCAACATGGGCAAAGGCGGCACGCGGGTCGCTGCGCCCCGTCCAGAGTTCATCAAGGCCGACGAGAGTAATTTCCGCCTCTCCTACGCGAATGGGCGCTGATGCGTTGCGGAGAAGATGGATGTGATGGCGATTGAGGCTGGCCAGAAGGCGTCGATGAATCGCGCGATGCGAAGACCTTTCCCCCACGTGCCGCCAGGAATATTCATGGTAATCATGATTTCCCAGGATAGCCCAGACACCGTGGGGAGCATGAAGCAGAGGGAGAACGGCCTCCAGCGCCTGAAGTGCTTCGGGTCGATAATCGATCAGGTCTCCGGTTATGACAATCAGATCCGGTTTTTGATCAACCGCGTGCCGGAGAGAATTCTGAAGATATTTCAGCTGCGTCATGCCGGAGTGGAGATCGGTCAGGTGGAGAATTTTAAATCCGTCAAATTCGGCCGGCAGGTGTGGAAGCTGCGCTTCCAGATGCCGCAGGTGCCAGCGAAACGGGGCGATCCAGCGCGGCCAGATGAGCAGGGTAAGGCCGAACCGCCCGACACATTTGATTGCAGCCCCGAATTGGGGATGGCGGAATATGATTTTTTCGAGATGACGCTTTTTGAAGTCCCGAGAAAGATCAAACTGGCTGACAATCTTCTTTTCCACGCGATTCACTGCTCCAAGCCACCGATCGAGCACCGGTCGGTCCGCACCGGGAGCATACCGGCCTGTGCGCAGAGGTAAAGTGAGGCGAAGTCAGGCCGAGCCGGTTGCGATGTTGGTATTACGGCACAGGGACGTACCGTGCTGGGTTGGTGAGAATCGCGTTACACCAGAATCTGGTTTTGGAGTCATCTGGATTCGCGGTTTCGATGCGGTTCAGGCCCC
>JAJZNY010000232.1 GCA_021852245.1 Planctomycetota bacterium
CCGAGCAGGCCGGTCGCCGAGACACGTTGATCAGCGGGGCTTTGGATACAATGATGCGCCACGGAAAGCAGCTCTGAAATCGTGACATTCTCCGGTGCTTTGGCCAGCACGTACATCGGCGGATTATCGCCAACCTCATGCACCAGCTTGCTCTCGCTGAGAAGATTCAGCAGACGTGCCGTGGTATCCAGCGGCAGGGCGAGTTCTTCCGACGCGCCATCCAGCGTCACTCCGCTCCCTTTGCGAAACTGCGTCACCAGAAGTGCCGAAAGAGGCAGCACCCACCGCGGGTCGGCCAGATAAAGATCGCTGGCATCGGAGCGGCGGCCGTACCGACGCTTGAGAAGCGGAAAATGTTGATGGATAAATGCCACTTCCAGTCCGATGAGCAGAAATGTCCAGGTGAGATAAACCCAGAGCATGAACAGCGGGATCAGGCCCAGATTGCCGTACCATTTGCCATACCCTGCGGCGTAGGCCACGTAAAAGCCAAAGCCGATCTTGCCCAATTCCCATAACAGGGTGGCCGCCAGCGCTCCGACCGCTGCCGACTTCCAGGCGACATGAGTATTAGGAATTAATTTATAAAAAATAAATATGATGATGAAATCCGGCAGATATCCCACCAGAAAATTCGCCGGCCCGATGAGGATCGCCAGGCGCGGCACCCCGGCCGCAATGGAAACCAGTTTGGCTGTCAGAAACAGCGATCCGACCACCCCCAGCGGCCCCAGCGAAAGCACGCACCAGTAAAGTGTCACACGCTTGCCCCAACTGCGCCGGTTTCGCACCCGGTAAATATGGTCAAATGCCGCCTCGATGACGTTCATCAGGCTGATGGCGCCCCAGAGCAGGGTGGCAAATCCGACGACCCCGGTCCCCGGATTGCGGAGAACATTGCGCATCTTGTCAATCTGCTTGATGATCGTATTCACAAACAGAGTCGATTTGCCGCCGGCAGCACCTCGATTATGCACCGCCGAAAGACCCAGTTTGCTGATCAGACTGTGTTCCGTGCCGGCAATCTGTTTGCTGGATAGCACCAGCGACAGAATCACGAGCGCCAACACCAGTACCGGCAGTAGACTGAACAGCGTATTATACGTCATCGCAGCAGCCTGCTGGGTTGTCCGATCGGCACGAATACGCGCTCGAAGAATTCTCAGCCCGATCATCAGGTCTGACCATGAAGGAAAAAATCGCCTGCGAGTGCGAACCTGTAACTCAGTCATCAACTAAATCTCCCGGGAGCCGGGCTATTTTCCATTAACCCGGCCGCAACATTTTACTTCATTCGCACAAGAGCGCCTTGCTCGGGCTTTTAAGTATGGAACAGAACACAGAAATGAAAAAAACCGGGAGTTCGTAACTGCCCGGTTTCAGTATGGTCAATCGTAGATGCAGCAGACGGCTTCCACCTCCTCCCGCCTTCCCTCGCGGCCAGCTGATAAATAGTTACGCCACGGCCGCCAATTCCTCCACCTGATCAACCTCATCGGGTAACGGACGGGATTCGGGAAACAGGCCGTCCACAAAGGTCAGCGTCGGTTCGCTGGTGGCGTAGATATTCAAGGTCCGCAGTTTCGTCAAGCCGGTGTTGTAAAGGCAATGCGGCGTCCCGGCCGGAATGCGGATAACTGTATCCGGATTGATCGTATGTGGCTCTTCACCGATAAACAAAATTCCCTCTCCACTAAGAACAAGCAGCGTCTGGTCCTGCTCATGCGAATGCGGAGGAAAATGGCCGCCGCTCTCGAATACCGATTCTATCACGGTGGTGTCACCGGCGCCTCGCACGGGATCCACCACATGGCGGAGGTTTCCCTTTACGATATGATCGTTGGACATTTCGATGATCTCTTGGATACTCATGGTTCGTACTCCCCGGGCCTGACCCGCATTGGTAAAGGCGAGAGGCGATCTCCATACGCATGAGAAGCTCTTCGCCGTATTTCTTCATTCTTCCGGTTCACTTCTGAACCATCAGGAATTGACAACTATCTATTCGGCGAAGTGGATCAGAGAGTTTAGCAAGAATTATTAATCCGGCGGATGACGCGCCGCCGCCAGCGCCAGGCATGATCAATGGGGCGATAATAGTCGCTGCAGTTAAGCGCCGTTGATCGGCCAATCGCCATCGTTCGAATGGACGCACGAACTGCATGGATTTATGGGGCGATCCCTCAGCTCACGCGGTTTCGGTTTCGAGAGGCTTTTCCAGTCGCATCGTCCAGACCGCCAGAAGAACCGCAACAGCCAGCAGCACCGCTCCTCCCACCTGATGGGTGGTGGTGACAATTGCTTGAGCCATATCCGGATGCCTGAGTGGCCCCTGCCCTCCGAGAGCAATGACGGCCGATACGCCCAGCATGACCTGCAAAAATACCATCGTGATCAGGGCGATGCCGATTCTTTGAAGGATTGGCTGATCCGGGTTGGCTCCCCACGCCCGTGCCCCGCAGAATACGCTTAAAATCAGCACGATGATGGCTCCGGTAATGTGCAACGCCAGAATTTTTCCTTCGTGCCGGAGAATGCTTCCAAGTGTCAGTTGCACCAGCAGCATGCCGACCAGTGCCCAGGCCGCCGTCACCCCGACTTTCGCACTGGGGCGGGCTTTCGGAACCAGGCCGCTCTGCCATGCCCGTGAACATGCCGCCGCAAGCGCAACGAGCACCGCAAAAAACATCTGTCCGAAAATACCGTGAACAACGGCGAGTGTGGAACTCGGGTCCATATCGTGTCGGGCTGTTGCGAGAGTAAAATGCCCGGTTACCCGCAATCCACCCATCATTCCCTGAATAATGACCATAACCAATGCCGTGACGGACAACCAGCGAACCCATCGCCGATTTTCATGCCGCCAGATATAGATGGCCTGAATCAGGGTCACCAAGCCCACAAGGCAGCCGAAAAGTCGGTGCGTATGCTCAAAGAACACTCCCCCGGTCATATGCGCCAGCGGAAATAGAAACATCCCATAGTGAAAGGTATCCGGCCAATCGGGTACCGATAAACCGGCGTTCATCCCCGTGACCATGCCCCCAGCCATGATCAGCCAGAGCGTGGCCAGCGTCGTCACCAGAGGAAACGCGCCCGCCGGATAGATTCGTTGTCTGCGCTCAGGGTTCAGGCGGCTGCCGATCAATGCCCCGAGAAAACCGAGTCCTCCGCAGATGATGACCGATAACGGCAGCGAGATGCAGTAATAATGAATGATACGCTGATCATTG
>JAJZNY010000328.1 GCA_021852245.1 Planctomycetota bacterium
TGAGCAACGAAGCGGCATTGGCAGCCAGAGATTGCGATTTGGCGAGATCGGTATGGCGCAATCGGCGACTCTCGCGGAGATATTGGCCGATGAGCCCTTTAATGACGTCATCGGCATTTTCACTCGAGCCCCGCGCATAGTGTCGAATCAGCGGAAGAATTTCATCGGTTTTACCCAGTAATTGATACTGACGAATGCGATATCGCAAGACGATTCCACGCTCAGAACTTGACAATGATTTACCCATGGCATCCAGTTGATCAAGAGCGTGGCCCGCCGCCCGTGGATCGCGGAGGGGGTCGAGTTCGGTACTGGCGATGAGCATCAGCAGTTCCGGGCGATCGGCACGGGTTTGCTTTAAAACATCCGCCGGAGTCGCCGCCGGTGGATGACCAAGCAACTCGAGGAGGTCTCGGGCTGCATGGATCACTTTGCGGGCGATGCTATGGACCCTGATCGGGTCTTTATTGGTAGCCATAACCCGCGTCAATCGTCTGGCGCTGATGCGCACCAGCTGATATCGGGCCGGGATGTAATGCGGATCCGATAGGCCCACGGCAGCAAATATCTTTTCCGCCTGATGGTAATGATGAGCCTGCTGGAGGGACACGCCGTAGGCGAAGCGCCACTGTTTTTCGTGAAAAGTTTTATAAGCCAATGCGATGGCCTGCTGAGTCATATCGGTGACTTTGGCGCTGACCGTTTTTCCGGAGTTGAGTTGCTGCAACTGGGACAATGCAATGTTCAAGACCGGTCGAGCCTGTTTGTTGGTCGGGTTTTCGGTCGCAAAGGCGAGATTGATCTGCGCGGCTTTTTCGATATCCCCCCTGCCGGCGTAACAGATACCGGCGATTAACTGCGCCTGGGCTTTGAGAGCCGGCGGCTGGTTGGGAAGATGAAGGATATACTCTGCGGCCTTAAGCCCCGTCTTGAGGGCGGTCTCACTGTTCTTCTGGGCATCAGTCCAGGCAATGGCCAGAGCCTGAACCGGTGTGATTTTCGTGAAATCCGGGACGGCAGGAAGATCGCTGGTGATATGGGTAAAAATCAAAGGTTGATATTGGGGTGCCTGGGCAATAATCGGAAGTAGCAGATTCATGGCTTTGGTCATAGCAGCCTGCCGCTGGGCCGGAGCGTGGATCGAACGGGCTTTAGCGGCGGCTATGCGATAATTAAGCAGCTGCAACCCCATCTGGGCGTTTTGAGAGTCGAGCGATTTGTGGCCGGACAGCCATGTATGGAAATCGGCCAGCGCACTGGCCGCCTGACCAAAATGTCCATCCCGTAACAGAGCCACTACAAGCTGGTAGTGCGCGTTATAGACCAACCATGCGGGACTCGAAGGTGCGAACGCCCGTTTGAAGTCGGAGACGGCATCGGTTGTGAGGCCGGCTCTCATATTTGCCTTGCCGCTGAGCAGCAGCGATTGAAATTTCACGCCACTGGAGGCCGATCCATTCGCCCATTGCGCTACCGCCTTTACAGCGGCCAGCATCATGGTGTTCCGTTTGGAAGAATGCCGCGGGAGGGATAATCCGCGATAGTAGTCGGCATAGGCTCCAAAATATTTAATCTGGGTAAGTCCTGCGGAGGCGTTTTCGTAAAGTTTTTCATCTTCGGACGTAAATTGGGTGGAGTTATTGAGACGATTGATGATCCGTTTGTAGGGACGGCCTGCAATGGCCAGGAGTTGCCTGGCGGCTATGGCGAAGGGGGCAAGCTGGGCGCGTAATTGAGACGTTCCCGACCAATACTCGATCTGGTTTACGCTGGGAATCGCGAGTTCAGCGAGAATAAATTTGGCTTGATCCGTAAGCCAATCACCGCTGAGTTGGTCGCTTTGCTCTTTGAGAAGCGCCTGCACATCCGCCATGTACTTCTTTTCCATGGTCATGCGTGCCTGATAATGTTTTTTGTAGTTCGACCAGTTGAGGGCAATCGCCGTCACGCGATAAAGCTGGCGGGCTGCACCAGATGCGGATTTGAGTCCCTGCTCGACGGCCGCCGATTTGCCCGCAGTCTGGTCTGCCGCAAGCTGCGCCGAGAGTTGATGAAGGTCCGTGGAAGGATTTGCCGCCGCCATAACTCGGGGCCCCACCAGTATTCCGGTCGCCAGCAGAGACAAAAGAGCCGAACGTATCAACGAGTCGCGATACCTGCGACACCGAGCGTTAATCTGGTTATTTTCATCTGCCTGGTGCAGAAACATGACTACCCCTTTTGAACAGTTAGGTCATCCTCGCGGTGATCATGCTGATATCCGCAGAGGGTGAGAGTCGTCCGCAGCAGCCCTCACCGGGTGGGCATACCGAAGGCAACCTCATGATAGCGGGCGCGGACACAATCCCCATAAACGGTAATGACATCCTGGTAAGGAACCCGCTCATGAGGCTTGATGATGACCTGCGTTTTTTTGCCGAGAATTTTGCGCCGTTTATCGAGCCATCGAAACAGGGTGCCGCGCAGATTTTCCGTCTGAAAGGAACCGACCGTCGCCATGGTGTGTGTCCCACGGAGATCAAGCTTGATAAAGAGTTTGATCGGTGGGACTTTCGACGTCTTGACATTGCTGAAGCCGCCGCGAATGGCGGGGGTGTTATTCGTGAGATACCAGACCGGACTGGTGAAGGAACTTCCGAGCATGAAAAAAATCAGAATGACCATGACCACATCGACCATGGGTGTCATATTCGGGCCCACATGAGCCGCGGCGTGCATGCCGATTTTAGAGCGTTTTAAGGCCATATTGACTTCCCGTGTGTTTCTAACCCTGTCGTCGCGTCATGAAGTGAACGCTGACAATTTTCGCTTTGGCACAGGCAACGAGCACCGGTGCCAGATATTTATAGTCTGTGTGCATATCCGCACGAATAACGAGCTTAAGAGTGGGATGGTGTGCTTTATATTCGCGAAGGACGCTGGCGAGATTGTCGTAGGTGTAGTAATGTCCCCAGATATAGATTCTGGGACGTCGCTGTATGCCTTGGACCTCACTGTGCCTAGGCACAAGATTGATGATCAACTGATTACTTTGATCACCCAGCGACTTACCGGTCACGGTTGATGGGATACGAATTCCCTTGACCGACGCCTTTTTCGCAATATGCCCGACCAGGAGAAAAAAGATAATCAGACACATGACGACGTCGATAAGCGGCGTGACATTGACGTGCTCTCCTTCCATCGGTTTAATGCCGCGTAATTTCATGAATC